>DASWLF010000164.1:0-8958 GCA_036396255.1 Desulfobaccales bacterium | reverse complement strand
CGTGGTTCCAGGCCCCCCGGCCAGCCACGGCCATTTTTTTAGGGGCGCGACTCAACTTCCCACCGAAGCGGGATGTTTTTTCCTTGCACCCTTATTCACAATGTTATAGTAATGAAAATAGTGGGTCTCAGGGCCTGGCCGGGCAGAAAGCCGGCCTTAAGCTCTGGCTTGCAGAACGTCCTGAAGGAGGACTTGTGTGAACGCCGATAACCGCAAGATTCTGGTCATCGGGGGAGGCATGAGCGGCCTCACCGCGGCCCTGGAGGCGGCGGAGGCCGGATCTCAGGTGATTATCACCGAGAAGGCTCCCTATCTGGGGGGCCGGGTGGCCCAACTCCACCGATACTTCCCCAAGCTCTGCCCGCCCACCTGCGGCCTGGAAATCAACTTCCGCCGGATCAAAGAAAACCCCAACATCAGCTTCTACACCATGGCGGAAGTGACCCAGGTCAGCGGTGGGGCCGGCAATTTTGACGTCACCGTCAAGGTGCAGCCGCGTTACGTCAACGACCGGTGCGTGGCCTGCGACGCCTGCGCCGAAGCCTGTACCGCCTGGCGGGTCAATGATTTCAACTACGGTCTGGACAAGACCAAAGCGGCCTATCTCCCCTTTGATATGGCCTTTCCTGCGAAGTATGTCATCGACCAAACCGTCTGCAACGGCGACTGTGGCCAGAAGTGCCTGGAAGCCTGCCAGTATGACGCCATCGAGCTGCACCAGAAGCCCCAGACCTTGAATTTCAATGTGGGGGCCGTCATCCTGGCCAACGGCTGGGAACTCTATGACCTGGCCAAGGCGGACAACCTGGGCTTCGGCGTCGTGGCCAACGTCATCAGCAACATGCAGATGGAGCGCCTGGCCGCGTCCAACGGCCCCACCGGCGGGCAGATTCTGCGGCCTTCGGACCAGCAGCCGCCCAAGCGGGTGGCGTTTGTGCAGTGCGCCGGCTCCCGGGATGAGAACCACTTGCCGTACTGCTCCTATATCTGCTGCATGGCCTCCCTGAAGCAGGCCACCTACCTCAGGGAGAAAGACGAGGAAACCGAAGCTTACATCTTCTATATCGATCTCCGCACCCCCGGCCGTTACGAGCAGTTCCTCTGGAAGGTGCGGGACGATGAAAAAGTCAAACTGATTCGGGGTAAGGTGGCCAAGGTCACCCAAGAACCGGGCACCGACAACGTGGTGATCGTGGCGGAAGACACCGCGGTGGGCGACAAAATCAAGATGACCTTCGACATGGTGGTCCTGGCCGCGGGCATGGTGCCCTCCACCAAGGCCTCCCCCTTCCCTCTGCCGCTCTCTTATACGCCGGACGGCTTTATCATTCAGGAACTTTTGCCGCCGGGAATTTACGCCGTGGGAACTTTGAAGGGCCCCCTGGATGTGACCAAATCGGTGCAGGACGGCACCGGGGCCGCCCTTAAGAGTCTCATCGCCCTGGGCAGGAGGTCGTGATGGAAATGGAAAAGAAATTCGGTGTCTATTTGTGTAAGGGCTGCGGCATTGCCGAGATGATCAATTTTGAGAGTCTGACCAAGGTGATCAAGAAAGAGGGCAAGATCCAGCACATCAAAGAGCACGACATCCTGTGCAGCCCCGACGCCCGGGCCATGATCATGGAAGACCTGAAACCGGAAGGTGAGGCCATCAACGCCCTGGTCATCGCTGCCTGCTCCCCCCGGGTGAAATACGAGGAGTTAGATTTCCCCAACTGCCTGGTGGAGCGCTGCAACATCCGGGAACAGGTGGCCTGGACCCAGCCCCCCGGTGCAGAGGAAACCCAGGCCCTGGCGGAAGACTACCTGCGCATGAGCTGCGCCCGCATCAAGAAGACCGACCTGCCCGAGCCTTATCAGACGGAGTGCGACAAGACCATCATGGTCATCGGCGGCGGCATGGCGGGCCTCAGCGCTGCCCTGGAAGCGGCCAACAACGGCTACCAGGTGCTGCTGGTGGAAAAAGAAGCGGAACTGGGCGGCTATGGGGCCAAGATGTACAAATCCACCCCCTCCAGCTACCCCTATACCACCCTGCAGGAGCCGGCGGTCTTTAAAAAGATCCAGGAGGTCAACAGCCAGCCCAATATCCGGGTCATGACCTCTGCTGAAATCGTCACCATCGACGGCCAGCCGGGACTCCTGGACGCCACCATCAAGGTGGGCGAGGACGAAGAAGTCATCCGGGTGGGGTCCATCGTCCTGGCTGCGGGCTGGAAGCCCTACGACGCCGGGAAACTGGAACATCTCGGCTACGGTGTCTCCAAGAACGTCATCACCAATATCGAGATGGAAGAGCTGGCCAAGAAGGGCAAGATCGTCCGGCCCTCCGACGGCAAGGCGCCGGAGCGGGTGGCTTTCATCCAGTGCGCCGGTTCCCGGGACCCGAACCATCTGCCGTATTGCTCCGACTTCTGCTGCTCCGCCTCTCTGAAGCAGGCGCTCTATGTGCGGCAGAGCAATCCCGAGGCGGTGGCCATGATCCTGTACAAGGACATCCGCACGCCGGGGCAGATGGAGCTGTTTTATAAGCAGGTGCAGTCCGACCCCGGGGTGATGCTCACCAAGGCGGAAGTCACCGGCGTGGCCGTGACCGCGGGCGACAAGCTCCTCATCAGCGCCACCAACACCCTTTTAGGGGACAACGTGGCCTTTGAGGCGGACCTGGTGGTCCTGGCCACCGGCCTGGTGCCCCGCACCGTGGATGAGCCCATCCTTAACCTGACCTATCGCCAGGGACCGGGCCTGCCGAACCTGGAGCTGTTCAACGGCTTTGCCGACTCCAACTTCATCTGCTTCCCCTACGAGACGCGGCGCACAGGGGTGTATGCCGCGGGCTGCGTGCACCAGCCCATGACCATGGCCATGGCTGCGGAAGACGGCGTGGGCGCGGCGTGCAAGGCCATCCAGGCGGTGGAACACGTGGCCGCGGGTATGGCAGTGCACCCCCGGGCCTGGGACGAAACCTTCCCGGATCCGTTTATGCAGCGCTGCACCTCTTGTAAACGCTGCACCGAGGAATGTCCCTTCGGCGCCATCGAGGAAGACGAGAAGGGCACGCCCTTTTTCAAGATCAACCGCTGCCGGCGCTGCGCCACCTGTATGGGGGCCTGCCCCGAGCGCATCGTTTTCTTCAAAGACCTGAACGTGGACATCCTCGGCTCCGCCATTAAGGCCGTGGACGTGCCCGAAATCGAGGACGAGGACGATCCGGAGTTCCCGGTACGGATCATCGGCCTGATCTGCGAAAACGACGCCCTGCCGGCGCTGGACGCCGCCGCGGTGCATCGCCTCAAGATAAACCCCACGATTCGGTTCCTCTCGCTTCGCTGCCTGGGTTCCTTCGCCATGGAGTGGATCAAAATCGCCCTGAACAATGGGGTGGACGGTATGATCCTCCTGGGCTGCAAGTACGGCGACGACTACCAGTGCCACTTCGCCAAGGGCAGCGAGCTGTGCGCCTACCGGCTCACCAAGCTGTCGGAAACCCTGGACAAGCTGGGACTGGAAGCCGACCGGGTGCAGCAGTTCCAGATTGCCATCTCCGATTTCGACAAACTCCCCCAGATGCTGGACGACTTTGTGGCCCGGGTGCGAGAAATCGGCCCCAACCCCTTCAAGGGTTTATAGGAGGTATGATCCATGGCAGGCGAAACTGTGATCAAGCCGGACCTGCAATTCATCAATCGGGTCATCGCCGCTGGGGGGGACACGGTAAAGCAATGCTATCAGTGCGATACCTGCTCGGTGGTCTGCAATCCCACCCCCGATAGCAAGCCTTTCCCCCGGAAAGAGATGCTTCGAGCCCAGTGGGGCTTGAAGGACGTGGTCAAGGACCCGGACATCTGGCTGTGCCATCAGTGTAGTGACTGCACCGTCTATTGTCCCCGGGGGGCCAAACCCGGCGAAGTGATGAACGTGCTCCGGAAACTGTGCATCGAGACCTATGCCACCCCGTCCATCCTGGCGCAGATGGTGGGAGACTACAAGTTCCTCCCCCTGCTCATCGCCCTCCCGGTGCTGCTTCTGGCCCTGGCCCTGAAGATCACCGGTCATTGGGGCATCCCGGAGGGGCCCATTGTGTATTCCCACTTCTTCCCCACCCTGCTGATCGACGCCATCTTCGTCCCCGCCTTCTTCTTCGCGGTGGCGGTGCTGGGCAAGGGGGTGCTGGCCTATTGGAAAGACATCAACCGCGACAACCCCTGGCGGGTCAAGGTGGGAGGCAACCTGGTGGGCAATCTCATCGCCACCCTGAAAGATATCCTGATGCACAACCGCTTCCGGGAGTGCGAAACTACTTATAACCGGTCCACCAACCATCTGTTTGTGCTCTTCGGGTTTATCTTCTTGGCGGTGGTCACCTCCTGGGGGTTCCTCAATGAGTGGGCGTTACATGTAGAATCCCCCTACTTTCTGTTGTCGCCCATAAAATTGCTGGCCATGGCGGGTACCGCGGCTCTGCTCTATGGGATCTTCAATATCATCAAGGAACGTCAGGCCAATGCGGAAAAGGTCGGATACGGCTCCTACTATGACTGGTTCTTGATCTATGTGATCTTTGTCGTGGGCGCCACCGGACTCCTGGCCTGGCTCTTCCGGCTGGTGGGGATCAAGATCCTGGCCTATCCCACCTATTTCCTGCACCTGACCGCGGTGTTCATGCTGTTCTTCTATGCCCCGTACACCAAGATGGCCCACATGGTTTATCGCACCGTGGCCATGCTTTGGGCCCGCATGGCGGACCGGGGATTCTAACCGACGGGCCTGTTATGGCAAGGCCAACCGGCCCCCCCCCGGGGGGCCGGTTTTTTTGTGATATATTTTGAAAACCGGGATATTATTGATTAAGATTAACTAGCAGGCTGTTGAAAAACTCCCATAATTTAGAATTTGTCATTCCGAGCGAACTATCATGACCTGAAGGTCACAACGAAGGATGGAAATTTGGAACAGACCATTTGGGTTTTCTTAAAAGAAATGATGGTGGGCGGTGCCCACCCTACATTGGGGTCGCCTACGCCAATCCATGGTCTTTGCTGAAAGCTGGAAGCTGACTGCTGATAGCTATTTTCATATAAAGCGAAGAATCTCGTATTTTCAGGCGGTTGAGATCCTTCACTCTGTTCAGGATGACATGAAAACCCGGTTTTTCAATAGCCTGCCAGCGCAAAGCCCCTTTAAAACGGCCTTATTATCGGGGGCCGCCGGCTTTAGCCGACGCCGCCCCAGGCCGGACGCCTGGGCCGCCATCTCCCCTGAAAACCTCATTTACCTGGGCGCAGTTTTGGACTAATCGGCGGCCAGGAAAGGATATCCCATGATCATGAACCAACTCATCGCCCAAATGGTTAAATTGGGCCGGCAATGGATATCGCAGCAACGAACCGCTTTCCGCCCCCTGGGACATGCATTTTCGGATGGCGCTTTAGCAACGTTTTCGAACTTTTTTGACCGCAACCTGCTGAAAAATGTCAGGATGGTTACGGTTCCGGCCATTGACAATCCCCCCTTCCTCGAGCAAATGCGGCCGGTTCTTGCACTGGCCAGTGTCCCGGTATTGGATTTCAGCTCCATGGCGGCCATTACCTTTGTCGATACTATCCTGCTGGTAGAAAGTGCTGCCAAGGACAACCTGGACTCCCTCATGTTTCATGAGCTCATTCATGTGGTGCAATATGACATTCTGGGACTGGATAAATTTGTCGAGCTGTTTATCACCGGCTGGGTCAATCAAGGCTTCAATTACGCGGCCATTCCCCTGGAAATGGACGCCTATGAGTTACAATACCAATATGCAAGCGCCCCCGACCTAAGCTTCGACGTCCAGGATGAAGTGTCTCAGCGACTCGAACTGGTGATGGAAGATTAGAGTTGCCCCCGTCCTCTTAGACTCATTTCCCGGAGCCGCAGCAGACCCGGACCAGGCTGGGCGATGGTGCCGCCGGCCCGTGAAGGCCAATCAGATCCGGGAGACCACCAGGGGCCGTCCCCCTCCATAAAGGGTTTTTGTTTGGCTAGAATTTCTGATAAAATATTCGCTTAACAAGGAAAAATCTTCAAGGAGCATCTCTATGGTTGATATGAACATGGGAGTGGTGGAGCCGATTCAGCTCTCCCTCAACAGCCGGTTCAAATTCCGGTGCCACCCGGGAGTGCCATGTTTCACCGAGTGCTGCGGCACAACCACCATTGTCCTCACCCCCTATGACATCTTGCGGCTGAAAGAGCGCCTGGGGATCAAATCCGGAGAGTTTCTCGCCA
The DNA here is from genome assembly GCA_036396255.1 of Desulfobaccales bacterium. GTDB lineage: Bacteria > Desulfobacterota > Desulfobaccia > Desulfobaccales > 0-14-0-80-60-11 > DASWLF01. Next base: position 2,694 of record DASWLF010000164.1, on the reverse strand, counting down.
ACTATACCCGCCGGGAAGCCCACGACAAATCGGGTCTGCCCATGGTAATCATGGATATGCCAAGGTTTGCCGGCCGCTGCCCTTTTGTCAAGCCTGTCGCCGGGTGCACCGTCTATAGCGACCGGCCGGCCTCCTGTCGCTACTACCCCATCGGCCAAGGCACCCTCATCACCGAGAAGGGGCCGGACGAATTTTACTTCTACGTGCGGGAGGAGCACTGCCGCGGGTTTGAGGAGGAGAACGAGTGGACTGTGGCCTCCTGGCGCCAAGACCAGGGGGTGGAAAAATACGACGAAATGAACCTGGAATGGAAGACCATGATGCTGTGCCGGGGCCCCCAGGGAGACGCGGTCACCGACGAGCGCGGCAACAACCTGTTCTACATGGTGATGTACGATTTGGACCAGTTCCGCCGCTTTGTCTTTGAAAGCAAGTTTCTGCAAACCTTCCAGGTGGACGACGACATGCAGCAACGCATCTGGGAGGATGACGGGGAACTCCTGAAGTTCGGCCACCGGTTTATCAAATTGGCCCTGAAACTGGAAAAGACCTTGGAGGCGAAGCCGGAAGTTCTGCAACCGAGCACCCCTCCCACCCCGTAAAGCCCAAGGGAGTGGCTTGCTGGTCCCCTATCTCCACCAGTAAACCTGCATCAGGGGAGAACGGTCAGTGTCTGAGCACCAACTTAGCGCCGGTCCTGAAGAAATCTCCGAAATCTTGAAGAATTACCGCGTCATCGCGGTGGTGGGCCTGTCGGGCGATGCCAGCCGGCCCAGCTATCAGGTGGCCCACTACCTGAAGCAGCATGGTTACCGCGTCGTGCCGGTGAACCCGGGTTGCACCGAGCTTTTGGGAGAAAAGTGTTACCCCAGCCTCCAGGAGATTCCCTTCCCGGTGGAGGTGGTGGATATCTTCCGGAAGGCCGAGGCCATCCCGGGCATCGTGGAGCAGGCCATCGCCATAGGCGCCCGGGTGGTTTGGATGCAACTGGGGCTGGTGGAGCCCGACGCGGCCCAAAAAGCCAGAAAAGCCGGTCTGCAAGTGGTTATGGATCGCTGCATGAAGATCGAACACGGGCAGCGCCTGGGGGATTGAGGGGTGGGTGGCAGATGGTCTGACCACCCAGCAAACCGAGGGAGTGGAGCAAAATGGAGGTTGCACTCTACAATAAGAAGGGCAAGCCGGTAGCCTATCTCGCCGACGACGGCAAGACTATTCACCTGTGGGACGGCAGCCCCGTGGCCTATCTGGATGGAGACCGGGTGTATGGCTGGAACGGCAGGCAGCTGGGTTGGTTTACCAACGGCACCATCTTTGATGTCTATGGACTCCGGGCCGGTTTCGTCAAGAGTAAATCTCCCCTGGTCACGGAACTGGAGCCGCCCAAACCCCTGAAACAAATGACCGGCGCTAAGAAGGTCAAGCAGCAGCAGATAGTCAAACCGGTCATGTGTTATGGATATTCCGGGAAATCCCTGGAGGAAATGTTGGAGGAAGGGAGGATTCGTTAGTCAATCTTTAGCACCGGCCCCATGATCGCCCCCTCCCGGGGGGCCGGGATTTTATGCTTCGCCTGATCCAACCGCCAAACCTGACAAATTAAGCCCGCCCAGACTCCCGCCATGATAACTCTCAAACTTCCCGGGGCCAATATCTGCCCGCATCCCTGAAGCGCGGCTGCTTTTAAACCCGTTTACCCGAAACGGATAGGTGCCTGATATCCCCGCACCGGTTCCCTCCCCTTAGAGTTTTATCATTGAAAATATATGTTTAATGGATTATGGTGGGCCATAGTCCGGCGCGGGGGATGGGAATGGAAAACATCGAAAAAAGATACGAAAGGAGAGGAAGCATCAGGCCGTGCTCCCTGGATAAAAACGACCTGCTGCACCTGAGCGCCATAATCCAGGAGACCTTCACCAAACCGGAGATCGAGAGATACTTCCGGGTTTCCACCAACTTGGGCAACACCCGGGTATTTTCCAGTTCGGCGGAAGATTTTCTCAACCAGAAGGAGTTCCCGGACCAGGTTACGGACCTGTCCTTCTGGATCGAAGGCTGGGATCAAAAGACCCGGTTCGATAAAGTGGTTCTGCTGGATTTTAGCAAATATTCCATCCAGTTGAGCGTTGAGGGCATCGATCCGGTCTGGGTGTATGACAAGTATACCAAGATTGCTAAATTCCTGAAAAGTAAAGTAGCCTGGTATTGGCCGTTAATTATCTTGGAAAAATTCGTCATCTTTGCGATAACCCTACTGCTGATCAGCAATATTATAATTTCCATACGGCTGGGCGAAGTGGCATACTACATCGATAAAGTAGCCTTACTGGGGGTATGGGCGTTTCTAATCTTTTATGATACCCGGCAGATCTGGCCCTATGCCAATATTAGAATAAAGGGTAATAAACCAATACTTAATAAAGAAAATCTGATGATGTTTTTTTTATTAGCGGTGCTGGTCTGGATTGTAATTGAAGGGACCATCTCACCTTTTCTAAAATGATTTTGGCAAAGTTGTAGGGAGAATCTCCTTGATTCCTGGGGAGGCTTGCCATGATCTCCCGGCGCCGCCCCGCCTTTAAACCTGATGGGCTGGGGCCGCGATAGGTGCCCGGCCCCCAAAGCAACCGGAGGCTGATCCCAGGGGGAGCGGATGTTGGCCCGGGTGAAGAGTGGGGCCCTGCTGGGGGT
>DASWLF010000163.1:0-3807 GCA_036396255.1 Desulfobaccales bacterium | reverse complement strand
TTTCACCGATACCCAGGGTGATGAATTGCTCCGGGGGCAGGCCGGCTTCCTGCAAGGCCTGCTCCAAATATACCGGGGGTTCGCCCAGGGGTTCATCGGTGAGCTTGAAGGTGCCCCAATGCATGCCGATGGAGACCCGGGCGCGCAGGTCCCGGTGGACCCTGACCGCCTCCGGCGGATGCAAGTGCATGGTCTTCATAAACCACCGGGGCATATACCCGCCGATGGGGATCAGGGAAAGTCGCAGGGGGCCGAAGCGGGCGCCGATCTCTTGAAAATCCGGCGAATAGCCGGCGTCGCCGGCAAAAAAGATCTTGCCGGCCGGGGTCTCCAGCACCCAGCCGCACCAGAGGGACTGGTTGCGGTTAAAAGGGGTGCGCTGGGAAAAATGCTGCACCGGCACGCTGTGGAAGCGCACCGGGCCCAGGACCGCTGACTGTCCCCAATCCAGTTCGGTAACGTTTTTCAGGCCCGATTCCTGGAACCAGGCGGCCAGGCCCAGGGGCACGAAAAACCGGGGGCCCGGTCCCAGGCGTTGCACCGTGGGGGCGTCCAGGTGGTCGTAATGGTTGTGGCTGATGACCACCGCGGCGATGGGGGGGAGGCTCTCCAGGGCGACGCCGGGGGGCGCCTGCCGCCGGGGGCCCATGAAGGACACGGGCGAAGCCCGCTCACTGAATATGGGGTCCGTCAGGAGGTTGAGGCCCGCGGTTTGAATGAGAAAGGTGCAATGCCCGATCCAGGTGACCTGGATGACTTTGGGGTCCGGATTCTGGAGACGCTTTAGGTCCGGGGCCAGGACCCGGGGCCGGTAGGGCGGGACTGCCTGGGGGGGCAAGGCCGGCTTTTCCGCCGGTCCCAGGCCCAGCCGCCAGCGGCTGAAATCCCAGATGCGGCCTTTATCCGGCAGGCCGGGGTTGCGGAATCCATGGGGACCGTGATGGGGCGGCCTCTGACCCCTGCCGGCAGCCTGTTCTGAACGGTCGCCGCCGCAGGAGAGCGCCAGGCAGGAGAGCAGGGTCAACCGGATCAAGAGGTTGACAAAGACCATGGGTTGAGCCCGGCAGCGCCATGCCGCGGTTTACGGGAAACTGACTTCCTCATCGGGGGCTTCGATTTCCTGGTCGAACTCAGAAAACGGAAAGGGGCGGCGGTTTTCGTTCAAAGTGATATAGCGCCAGACCCGGTAGGCGTAAGTCACCACCTGGTTGGCGAACCGGCGGACCGGCTCGCTGGGTTTCAGAGTGATGAAGAGGCAGACGAATTGGAAGGCGGTGGTCAGCAGGATAATGGCTTTCAGGATGCAGAACACGGCCATAAAGAACACGGTGTACAGCAGGCGTATGGCAATCTGGGCCCGGGAGATCGCGGCCTCCGGTTGGTCGTTCATGGCTCTTCCCCTCACATCAGGATTCGCTGGCGGCGCCCAGCTCAGGAAGTAAGTATAAGATGGACTCCAGGGATTTGCAAGGCAGGGGCGGCGAGATCCCGGGCCACGGCCTGGGGGGGGAGCCAGGCCAGGACCCCGTGACTTAACGCCCAAAGGCAAGGGATCCCGGCCCTTGGAGGAGGAAATTACTTTGCGGGTGGGATGCCGGGCCGGTTCTTTAGCCGGATCCGGCGCGCCGCCCGCCCCTTTCAGGTGATGTAATTGGAAAACTGGGCGATAAAATAAACGGCAACATATACCATGCAACCAGCGATTATCAGGCGGCGCAGATTCATTTTCATTTCCTCCAGTTGTGAGGACAATATCTGCGCTGGGCTCCATCATCAATCAGAGCCTAACTGATTTTGGCCGGGGGAAACCCTGATTTTGGCCTCAGGAAATCTGAAGTGGATGGTGAGATGGGTTTGATATCCCAACCCATGGCAACGTGCGGGGATTGGCAAGCTGTACGTAATAGATCCTGTTTTTTCTATAGATTGTGGTGGGTTAGGTGCTACTTTTCTCTCTCATCATTTTCTTGTTGTCAAGGGGTTTTTGATGTAGCCCTCCTTTCCGGGATAGTCGAGGCAGGGGGCGCCTGCGAGAATGGGCCCTAAATGGCTCGTCGGAGCAGGCGCCACCTGCCGGGTTCGATGCATAAGATTTTGTTTGTTCATTGGCTGCACCTCATCCAGTCCTTTGTAGAACCACCGCCATGGCCTGGTAATAATCACGCTGCACCTTCAGATTGGACACCCGGCAGTACCGTTGCGTGGTCTTGATCCGGGTATGCCCCAGGAGGTCCTGGATGGTCACCAGGGCGGCGTCGGCATTGAGGAGCTGGGTGGCCATGGTGTGCCGGAGCTGGTGGCACGACACCTTGAGCCTCGCCTGGCGGGCGTAATGCTCCATCCGTTTTTGGATGCCCCTAACCGAGATGGCCTGGCCTCGGCATCTCCCTTTATCCACCAGGAAGACCTCTTTGATGCGGCTGGCCGGCCTCACCCGGAGATACTGCACCAGGGCCTCATAGGCATCATCGCTCAGGTATACCACCCGGTCTTTGGCGCCCTTGCCATAGTGGACAAAGACCTGGCTGCGCCGCAGGTCCAGGGCCGCCAGCTTTAACCGGGCCACCTCCTCCACCCGCAAGCCGCATCTGAGCATCAGCATGACCATGGCCCGGTCCCGGCGGCTTTGGATAACCTGTAAGAGCCTGTCCACCTCTTCATCCCGCAGGTGTCGGGGCAATGGCCGGGACAAGCGCAGGGCATAGCCCCGTTTCACCGGATTGACCATCGCCACCTGCTCTTCTTCAATGAGGTAGTGGTAAAAACCCCGGATGCTGTCCAGATGGCAGTTGATGGTTTTGGGCTGCAGCCCTCTATCCAGCAGGTAATCGAGGTATGCCAGCAGCTTCTTATGGGTCACCTCCTCGATGGGGACATCCACCCAGACCACAAACTGCTTCAGCGTGTGCATATAGTTCTTAATGGTATGGCCGGAGTAGTTCCTTCTCTTCAAGAACCGGCGGTAATTCAGGATGGCGGCGGTAATGGCCATAAGGTTCTCCCTTTTCGATGCGCGCCATCGCCCGGAAGTATTCTTCCCGGCGGGTGTTGTCCGTCAGCCTGGCGTAGCGCCGGGTCATCTCGATGCTGCTGTGCCCCAGGAGCTGCTGCAGACACTCCAGGCGCATACCGGCGTTCAACAGCTCGGTGGCACAGGTGTGCCGGAGACAATGCAGACTATAGCCTTTATGCGCCAGGCCGGCCGCCTCCAGATATTTGGCGAACCTCACCCGGACCGCGGTGTAGCTCAAGCGCAGCCGTCCCTGGCCATAGAACAGACGTTCCTTAGCCGGGTCTCTCTGGTTCAACCACACCGTTAAGGCCTTACCGGCGTCCTCACTTAAGTAGGCCACCCGGCCCACCCGGGTCTTCTGGGCTTCCATAATGATGATCTGCTTCTCCCTGAGGTTCACCTCACTCATTCTGGTTGCCAGCAGTTCACCGATGCGCATCCCGGTCCGGAGCAACACCAGGATCAGGGCCCGGTCCCGGGGTTTCTCGATAACCGCCAGGAACTGCTGGACCTCTTCCGGGTCTAGGGCCCGGGGCAGCGCCTCCGGCACTTTTACCCGCAGCTTCCTTTTCAGGAGGTCGGGATGCGCCACCTCCCGATCCACCAGATACCGCACAAAGGCATAGAGGAGCCTCAACCGGGTGGACACGGTGTTGGGCTGCATGCCCCGGTCCTGCTCGTGCTCGATAAAGCTGCTCAAATCCTCTCTGGTAATGGTTTCCAGGGAGGTCCTGTCCCTCTCCTTTAGGTAAGACAGAAAGAGCATCAACGTCGTAAAGTTGCTGCGGATGGTG
>DASWLF010000162.1:0-7251 GCA_036396255.1 Desulfobaccales bacterium | reverse complement strand
AATCCCCCTTTTTCAAAGGGGGACTTTATGTAGTCATGATCTTTGAGAATGCTTGCAATGACTTACGCTGTTTTTCGCAACCAAATACTAGCCTGAGGCCCTGAACTGCCTGGCCGGGCAGTGCCCCTCCCCGCGGTTGCCATAACCAGAAGCGTCCCTCCGGGCTCATTTTCATCCTTTGGGGACGACCCAGGCTTGATACCTATCCTCAATAAGTTATTATATATTTGAGACCTCTAAAACGTATCCCAGGAGATGGGAGAGGCGGTTTTCCGGAAAAATAACCAGGGTGGCACCGCCGCCCATGGCTGATTTAAGCGGGCCAGGGCGCCGGCTCCCCAGGCGGGGCCTTCCCTCCCCCTCCTTTTTGAGGCTTTCATTATCTTTTGAGAGGTCTCATATTTAAGGTTTAGAAGTTAATGCGGCGAGACATTCCGGTGGCTTGCCGAAAAATCCGGCCTAAGGTTAATACTGTTCACTTAAGCGCCATGTAGGGGCGGGGTCTCCCCGCCCTGGTATAAGAAGGGCCATTTATTGGGCGGGGAAACCCCGCCCCTACGAAAAATAGAAATTGCCAATGCTTAAATGAACAGCATTGGGCCTAAGGTGGGAATCGCCAGGACCAGGGCGGGAGATAACCCCGGTGAGCTTTGACTTTTCAGAAGAAGAGAGCCGTCGTTATTCCAGGAACACCATCCTGGCGGAAGTGGGATTGAGTGGACAGCAGCGTTGGCGGTCCGGCCGGGTGGCGGTGGTGGGAGCCGGCGGTATCGGCTCAGCCACGCTCCTGTATCTCGCCGCGGCGGGAGTGGGCCGGATCGGCATTGCCGACGGCGACGCGGTGGAGCTTTCGAACCTGCAGCGACAGATTCTCCACCGCATGGCCGACCTGGGGCGGCGGAAGGTGGGGTCGGCCCGGGACGCCATCCGGGCCCTGAATCCCCATTGCCAGGTGGAGACCTACGATATTCGCTTGGAGGCGGCAAATATCCGGGAGGTGTTAGCGGGATATGACCTGGTGTTGGACGCCAGTGACAACTTTGAGACGCGCTTTTTGGTAACGGACTTTTGCTGGCTGGAAAAGATCCCCCTGGTCTCCGCCGCCGTCGCCTCCTTCCAGGGACTGTTGCTGGTGGTGGACCCCGGCCCCGGGAATCCGTGTTATCGGTGTCTGATGCCGCAACCGCCTCCAACCTCAACGCAGGAAGGCATTCTCGGCGCGGTGGCCGGGGTCATGGGGTGTCTGCAAGCCCTGGAGGCCTTGAAGCTCCTGCTGGGACGGGGCTCGGACCTGGTGCACCGGATTCTCACGTATGATGCGCTCAAGTGTCGTTTTCGCTCGATGCCGCGGGTCAAGACGGCGGACTGTCCGCTGTGCGGACAGCACCCCAGCATTACCGGCGGGTGAACCGGGCCAGTGGAGCTTATCATAAATAGAGGGACATAATATCAGTTCCGGCGTGCCGGGCTTGGCAAAGTTTAAGTCCCCCTTTGAAAAAGGGGGATTTAGGGGGATTTCAGACGGTTATAAAAATCCCCCCTAACCCCCCTTTAGGAAAGGGGGGTAAAAACCTGCCTTTCCAAGGTCGCCTTAATTTTGAGGCACAACACTTCCACAGAAGGGATATGCGGTTTTTGCATCCCATAAGAAAAGGCCGGCGGTCCCCCGGGAGAGGCGAATGATTAAAGACCCCTTAATAATCGCAGGTCGCAGTTTTCGCTCCCGCCTGATGGTGGGGACGGGCAAGTTTCCTTCGGCTGAGGCCCTGCGCGCCGCGCTGCAAAGCTCCAGGGCGGAGATTGTGACGGTGGCCCTGCGCCGGGTGGACCTCTCCCACCCCCAGGGTGACAGTATCCTGTCGGTGCTGAACCCCGCCGAATATCTTATCCTGCCAAATACCTCGGGGGCCCGCACCGCGGAAGAGGCGGTGCGCCTCGCCCGGATGGCTCGAGCCATGGGCCTGGAACCCTGGGTGAAACTGGAACTCACCCCGGAGCCCAAATATCTGCTGCCTGACCCGGTGGAAACCCTTAAGGCCGCGGAAATGCTGATCAAAGAAGGTTTCGTGGTCCTCCCTTACATCCAGGCCGATCCCGTCCTGGCCAAGCGCCTGGAAGAAATCGGCACCGCGACGGTGATGCCGCTGGGCGCCCCCATCGGCAGCAACCGGGGGTTGCGGACTCGCGACATGATCCGCATTATCATCGAGCAGTCGAAAGTCCCGGTGGTGGTGGACGCGGGTCTGGGCGCCCCCTCCCACGCGGCCGAGGCCATGGAGTTGGGTGCGGACGCGGTGCTGGTGAACACGGCCCTGGCCGATGCCGCTGACCACGGCATGATGGCGGGCGCTTTCGCCCTGGCGGTGGAAGCCGGCCGCCTGGCCTACCTGGCAGGGCTGGGGCAGATGAGGGAGACCGCCGCAGCTTCTTCGCCGCTTACCGGCTTTCTGGAGTAGTGTTCCTTGGACCCGGGCAAAAGGCCGCAGACTGATTTGGGTTTCTTTAAGGAACTGGAGGCGTGGCCCCAGGAGCGGATCCGGGAGCTGATGATGAGGGCCACGCCCCAAGACGTGACCCGGGCCCTTGAACGTGACCGGTGTTCCCCCGAGGACCTGGCGGCGCTGCTCTCGCCCCAGGCTGCCTCCCGCCTGGAGGAAATGGCGCGCCTGGCCCAGGGGCTCACCCGGCGACATTTTCCACTCGTTCCCAAGTTGCACTTGGGAACGAAAATGGTTGCCAAGCTTAGCTTGGCGGATAAATGCGTTCCCAAGCCAAGCTTGGGAACGAGAAAAAAACGTGAGTCCTCACACCTGTCATTCTGAGCGAGCGAAGCGACCGAAGAATCTCAAGAATACGAGCAAATAAGAGACCCTTCGCTTCGCTCAGGGTGACAAACCAGCGCTTTTGAGATAGCTTTTGGGCCTAAAAATATATATGAAAACCGGTCAAAAAAATTCCCCCTTCGCCGAGATATTGGCTGCCTGGCCGGAGGAGCGCCTTCGAGAAATCATCAACCGTGCCGGTCCAGAGGACGTAAGGCGGGCCTTGGGACGGGAGCAGCTTTTTCCGGAGGACCTGGCGGCGCTGCTCTCGCCCCAGGCTGCCTCCCGCCTGGAGGAAATGGCGCGCCTGGCCCAGGCGCTCACCCGGCGACATTTCGGGCGAACCATGGGGCTTTACGTCCCCCTCTATCTCTCCAATGTCTGCACGGCCGACTGCACCTACTGCGGCTACGCGGCGCGCTCCGGCAGCCGGGGAGCCAGGCGGACGCTGACCCAGGCCGAGATCCGGGCGGAGTGCGAGTTCCTCGCCAGTCATGGTTTCCAAAGCGTTTTGCTCCTGTGCGGAGATGCACCCAAGACCGCGTCGGTTAACTACCTGGCCGAAGCCGTGGCCCTGGCGCGCCGATACTTTGTATCCGTCTCGGTGGAGGTCTATGCCCTGGACAGAAAGGACTATGGGCACCTGGTGGCCCTGGGTCTGGAAGGCGTGACTCTGTACATGGAAACCTATCACCGGGATACCTACTCCCAGGTGCATCTGCGCGGTAAGAAAAGGGATTTCGATTATCGCCTGGGAGCCATCGAGCGGGCGGGACGGGCTGGAGTTAGGCGGCTCAGCATCGGCGCCCTGCTGGGTCTGGCGGACTGGCGCCTGGATGGGTTCTGGACCGCCCTGCACGCCAGATACCTCCAGAAGGAATGCTGGCAGAGCGCCATTGCGGTGTCGTTCCCGCGCCTTAGGACCGTGCCGCCGCGGTTCGCCATCCGGCACCCCCTCAGCGACCGGGAGTTAGTCCAACTGATGCTGGCGCTGCGGCTCTTTCTGCCGGAGGTTGGTTTCAACCTTTCCACCCGGGAGCGGGCCAGCCTGCGGGACCGGTTGATCCCCCTGGGGGTGACGATGATGAGCGCCGGGTCGTCCACCCGACCGGGCGGCTATGCCCATTATGGGGAGGAAACCCTGGCCCAATTTGAGATCGAAGACCGGCGTAGTCCCGCGGAGGTCGCCCAGGCGATCCGCCGGGCCGGCTACGACCCCGTCTGGAAAGACTTCGACCGGGCGTTTGATGAAATCCCAACCTAACGCCCCGGTAGAACTCGCCTTTACCAGGAGCTAAGGCCATGAAACTGACGGTTAACGGAGAGCCGCGGGAGGTGGCCGGCACCACGGTGCTGGCGCTGCTGGAAGAACTGGGTCTCAATCCCGGGGCCACCGTGGTGGAGCGGAACGCCCAGATAGTGGACCGCACCTCCTACCGGGAAACCGCTCTGGCGGACGGAGACGTCCTGGAACTCGTGCGAATAGTGGGGGGCGGTTGATGAACCTGGAGCAACGACTGGCGGCCTTTGACCAGGCCGACCTTTATGTGGTCATTACCGAAGCCTTCTGTGCCGGGAGAGCTGCCCTGGAAGTCCTGGCGATGACTCTGGCCGCCGGGGTCAGGCTGATACAGTTGCGGGAGAAGGAAATGGCGGATGGCCCGCTGTATGGGCTGGCCCTGGAGTTCCGGAGACAGACCGCGGCCGCGGGCGCCCTGTTGATCGTGGACGACCGGGTGGACATTGCCCTGGCCACCGGCGCCGATGGGGTGCATCTGGGCCAGGACGATCTGCCCCTGGACGCGGCCCGGCGCCTGGCCCCGGAACTGATTATCGGCGCCTCGACTCATTCCCTGGAGGAAGCGTTGGCCGCCCAGGAGGCGGGAGCGAGCTACCTCAACATCGGGCCCATCTTTGCCACCCAGACCAAGTCGATACCGGCCCCCCTGGGGCCTGAGGCCATTGATCAGATCGCGCCGAGGCTACGAATCCCGTGGACCACCATGGGGGGCATCAAGAGCGCCAATATCAGCCAGGTGGTGCACCGCGGGGCCAGGCACCCCGCGGTCATGACCGCGGTTACCGCCGCTGCAGACCCCACCGCCGCCGCCCTGCAATTACGGCAGATGATCAAGGAGCGGGGCTGAAAATTGCCGGCACCCCCGCCGTCCTTTCCAGAACCCCCTAAAAAACCCGGTGACGGGCTTTCCCGCGGTGACTCGCCTCATTTTTAATCAACCCTTACCTCGGTGCAGGTAGGAGCTGGGGCTATCAGCACTGCGCCTCTTACTCTTGGCAGAAAATCACCGCAGCGAGGTCCTGCCGCTTAACTGGTCACCGCCTCCCTGATCTGGAGATAAAAATCGGCGCTCTTGTCAATCACTGCCGGCGGCCCGGTCCAGGAGCATTTCAATTCGCCGATATATTTGCCCGCCTCCTGATCGGTTTCCTCAGCCGTGAGATTGACCGAGACTATGCCGGAGGCGGCCTGTTCCTTGTCGAAGTCGCCATCCTCTTTGGAAAAGGCATATTCCGCGTCCGACCTGGATTTCTTCACCCCCAGAAGCAGGGTGGCCGCCGACAGGTCAACCGCGGCGCCGTTACCATCTTTGACCGTCAGGGTCAGGGTCTTGGCTTCGCCTTGTTTCAGGATCAGTTCAGCCATCGCTCAGCTCCACGGTGATCTCGGTGGCCTCCAGGGTCACTTTCAGAGGTTCCAGGGTTTCCAGGGTTACTTCCAGGCCCTCAATGACTTGAACGGCGCCGCCCCCGGTGCCCGGCTCCCCTATCAAGCCCCAAGAGGCAAAAGCTTTCGGGCTTACGGCCATGTGGGGGCGCTCCTTTGCGTATGGGTGCCGTCATCGACGATGGCGCCGGTCACCGCCGGGGTCACGCCGTCACTCTTGTACCCGGTGAAGGCGCCGGTGGCGTCGGTGATCCTCAGACGGTTGCACAGGACCCAAAAAAGTTTCCTGAGCAAGTCAGCTAACGAGTTGGCCGGGAACCCCTGGTCGTCGGCTAAGTTCCCGGTTAGCAGGTCAGAGACCGAAATGTCATTCAAAGCGCCCACCGCGGCCAGGATCACCGCCTGGGAAGCCGGGTCCGCCGGGAGACCATCCGTTTTCGCTTTAATGGCGTCCATCAAAGCATCAATGAGGTCGATCTTGGCTTCATTGGCGTCCACCTGGGCGATGATCTCATTCTTATCGCTGGTCAGTTCCCCCCTGGTAGGCGGGTCATAGGCATTTAAGGCGGCGGTGGCTGCGGCCTGGGCCTGGGCTTGGGATAAATCTTGCAAAGCGTCCAGGGTAGTCTTGGCGCCGGAGAGACTGAAACCGGCCTTATCGGTCAATGACCGGGTGGTATAGGCCCAAATGTCAGCTATCAGGGTTCCGAAACTGGAAAGGGTCCGGGTGGCATACCCCCAGACATCGGCTGCTGTAAGAGTAGAGCGAGAAGAGATCGTAGCGTTGATATTAGCTCCAGCAAAGGGTGTGGCATCAGAGAGGATACTGGATTGGGCCAGGTCGTTTAAATCCGATAGTTTCTTGCTGAGAACATAGAAAGTGCCCACCACCTTCTTGCCCGTCACGCCGACAACCGTTGCCGAAATAACCACATTGTAGTTCTTGCCGGCCGAAAACCCGTTTCCAGCCGTTACCACTACGGGAACCTCATACTCTCCAGTAATAGAGCCACGTTGAGCTACGGTGGGGACGTAAGCCATTGCCGAAGTATTGTTTTCCTCAAATATCTCACAAGTGGGGGTGCTGCTGGCGTCGGCCACCGCCCCAGTGGCGGGGTTGTGAGTGCAGAAACCAAAGTAAGCGGTGTCGCCTAATTTGAAGTACACCGGATTACCCTCCCTAGGAAAGCGATTATGGTCACCGGTATATTCTGAATGATGTACCCGAACACCGGCGAATCGAATACCCGCGACATGGTGGGCGGAGTCACCAACCCCGGGGGGGGCGCCGCCGATATATAAAATGCCGTATGTCTCAGGCTCATTTACAGACTCAGCAGCTTCCAGGGGAAGCCTTTATATGATGTCACGTAGGCCGTCTGCTTCAAGGTGCAGCGGATACTGATGTCCTCCGGCACCGGAATCGAATATTTCATGGGCTCGGCCTGGGCGTTGACGTAGGCGGCCAGGTAGGCCAGCCGCTCCGTCCCCCCTGTGAGGCACTTGGTATAAATCCGCAGTTCCACCGCCTCGCCGTTCACCATATTGGCGGTATCCACCTTCAGCACGTAACAATGATTTCCAGTATCGGTGGCCAGGTCTTGCTCGGTGCCGTCCGCCGTCTTGGTGCCGCTGGCAATTGAGGTAGGCATCTTAATCTACTCCATAGAGGATATAATCAACCAGTCTGTCGGTGGCGTTATTGGTGGCATGTTGCGCTCTCACAACCAAACGACTTCCGGC
>DASWLF010000161.1:0-3841 GCA_036396255.1 Desulfobaccales bacterium | reverse complement strand
CGATCTTGGACAGCAAGGTGGGCCGGGAAATCCCCAGGATTCTGGCGGCCCGGCTGCGGTTGCCGCCGGTAAGGTCCAGGGCCTCGCTGATGAGCAGACTGGCAAAACGGTCCATGAAGCTGTCGAACACGTCCTTGCCGTTGCCGGCGGTCAGGGTTTGCCGCACCCACTGGCGGATGATCTCATCGGCCCGATGGTCACCCCCCTCTTTCACCGCAGCTTCGCCTCCCACGGCCCGGGAAATGTCCTCGGGATGGATGGGGTAGCCCCGGCTGAAGATCAGGGCCTTTTGCATGGCGTTGGCCAGTTCCCGGACATTGCCCGGCCACTTATAACTGCTGAGCCGGGCCTTGACCTCCGGAGCCATTCCCGGGTTGTCCACCCCCATCTCCTTGGCAAAACGGGCCAGAAAGTACTCGGCCAGGAGGGGAATGTCGCCGGTGCGTCCTTTTAAAGGCGGCAGCCACAAGGTGACCACCTTGAGGCGGTAATAGAGGTCCTCCCGAAAGCGCCCCTCGGCCAGGGCCGCCTCCAGGTCCCGGTTGGTGGCCGCAATGATGCGCACGTCCACCGGGATGGGGTCCCGGCCCCCCAGGCGCTCGATGCTCTTCTCCTGCAGCAGGCGCAGGATCTTGGCCTGGATGCTGAAGGGCATGTCGCCGATTTCGTCCAGGAACACGGTGCCGCCGTTGGCCTGTTCCATCTTCCCCACCCGGCGGTTCACGGCCCCGGTGAAGGCCCCTTTTTCGTAGCCGAAGAGCTCGGACTCCAGCAGGGTCTCGGGGATGGCCACGCAGTTGATGATCAGGAAAGGTTTAGCGGCCCGCAGACTGTGCTGGTAAATGGCCCGGGCCACCAGCTCCTTGCCCGTGCCCGATTCGCCCCGGATCAACACGGTGGCGTCGGTGGGCGCCACCCGGCCGATGGCTTTGTACACCTCCTGCATGGGTTTGCTCTTGCCGATGATGGCGTCGGCCGCCGCGGTATCCGGGGCCACGTCCAGCTCCACCCGGGAGCGCATGCAGCGCCCGGCGTCCAGAGCCTGGGAGATCAAGGCCAGGATGTCGGGAATCTCAAAAGGCTTGAGCACATATTCAAAGGCCCCCAGCTTGGTGGCTTCGATGGCGGTTTCGGTGGTGCCGAACGCGGTCATGATGATGACCGGCAGCTTGGGCTCCATCTCGTGCATGGCCTTGAAGGCCTCCAGGCCGCTCATGCCCGGCATCCGGACGTCCATGATCACCAGGTCCGGTATGCCGGCCTGCAGCGCTTTCAAGGCCGCCTCGCCGCTGCCGGCGGTTTGCACGGCGTGGCCCTCCGCGGTCAGTAATTTTTCAAAACTCTGCCGCAACTGGGCGTCGTCATCCACAATTAAGATGTTGCCCATGCTTCCTCTTCCTTAAGGGGGAGGGTGATGATAAAGGCGGCTCCCTGGCCTTCTTTGGATATCAGATCCAGCCAGCCGCCGTGATCCTCGACGATGCGGGCGGCGATGGCCAGGCCGAGGCCCGTTCCTTCTTCCTTGGTGCTATAAAAAGGTTGAAACACATTGTCCTGAATGGACTGGGGAATGCCCGGGCCAGTATCACTGAGCCGTAAGAAGACCACGGGGCCCACCGCCGCCACCTGCCCCTTGCCCTCCTGGATAACGATCTTTCCGCCGCTCACCATGGCTTCGCAGGCGTTGAGCAAAAGGTTGACCAGGACTTCCTTCAACTGCTCCGGGTCAGCCCAGGTTTCCGGTAAGTGCTCTTTCCGCTTCAGTTCCACCCGCACGCCAAATAAATCGAGACGCTGGCGGAGAAGGGTGAGAGCGCTGTCCACCACGTCCGAAGGGCTGAGGCGCTGCATCTTCAGCTTGGGAGGCCGGGAAAATTCCAGGAAGTTGCGCATAATGCTGTCGATATGGCGAATCTCTTCGGAAATTACCTCAAAGTCTTCTTTTTCCGAGGGTGACATGGCAAGGGAACGCTTCAGGGAAAAGAGCCGCATGTTCACGGAAGTCAAGGGGTTGCGAATGCTGTGGGCCACCCCGGCGGCCAGCTTGCCCACCATGGCCCACTTCCCGGACTGCAGCAGATGCTCCTGGCTTCTCTCCAGTTCGCTCTGGGCCTGGTCCACGTCCTCGATGAGGCTGTACACCCGGCGGCTCAGGGCCTTCACTTCGTCCGGCTCAGAGCCGGGGTTGGCCGGGGCGGTCTCCAGGGCCAGGCGGCGAATGGGGCCCAGGATCTGTTTGATCAGCACGTAAGCCAGCAAGACGCCCAAGCCGCCTACGGCGGGCACCGCCACCAGGGCAAAGGCGTTGATGAACCGCGCCCGGGCCTGACTCTCGGTCCGCACCCGGGCGATGGCGTATTCTTGAATTAACTTGTAGCGCTCGCACAGATTGATGAGGGCCACGAACTGGCGGCGCACCTCCCAGTGGAGTTTTTCCCCTTCCTCCCTTTTGCCTGCCTGGTAGAGCTTGATGACCTCTTGCCGGGCCGCCACTAAGCGACTATATTCCGTGTCAATCAGGCCCAGGATCTCTCCCATGGCCTCGGTGTACGCCGACTTGCGGGCCTTCTGGAGCCATTCGGTGAAGGAGGCGTGGTATTGCTCTATTTGCTTCAGCCATTCGGGGTTGCCGTCCAGAAAGAAGTAAGTCAGGAAACCTTTTTGCTGCAGCAGCGAGGTCTCCAGTTCCTCCGCGGCTTGGAACGAGGCCACGTTTTTTTCCACCAGGGAAGCCAGCAACGAATCCATGGCTTCGTTATGCCACAGAGTGACCAAGCCGCCCGTCAGGGTGGTGAGCACCAACGCGGCCAACAGCACAAATATGCGGGCCCGCAAACTGAGCCCTTTCCACATGGCCTATCCTGCTCCTTGCCCGTATGAGGCGCGGCGGCCCGGTCCCCCAGGCTGTGTAGTTGAAATGATCGCGGCTCTCATCACGGGTTGCTTACCAGCGCCAATCCCGGAAATTTAAAAGCCGGAGGCCGCGGCCAGGTAGCCCTCTTTGACCTCCTGGTCCGCGGGGACCACTGCCACAGAGTCCGTGCTGGTCGCCTCCTCCACCCGCGCCGTTCCCACCGTCAGGCCCTGGTCATTGATAATATTAACCTGGGATCCAGGCCTCAGGCCCTGGGTCGTCCCCAGTCCGAAGCGAATCTCGTAGCCGTCCTCCCGCCGCAAGACCCGGTAAATTTCCGCCTTCCCGGCCTGAGCCAGGAGAGTTTCCCTTTCGCCGGAGAAATAGTAAACCATTCCGAAGGCCAGGAGGATCGCCGGCACACAATACCCCGCCACCGCGTAGGGGGAAAGGCCAAAATAGCGCCGGATGAGCGACTTGCGGCTTAGCTGCAGGCTGGCCGCATCGGGAAAAACCAGGATGCGAAAAGTGGGGGCCGCGGCAGTGCTCTTCCTGGGTCTTACAGTCAGGCTGTACTCCCCGGGCTGAATCCGGGGGCTGACCGTTAATTGTCCCCGCCACATTTCCCCCCCCAAGAAATAACCTTTGTGCACCGCGTCGAAAGAAACCTGGAGTTGCTCCGAACTGCTCGCGAATTCAAGGTCCTGGACTCCCTTCACTTCCGCGGTCAGGCCCCCGTTAATCTCTACGGTCATCCCCGGGAGAACCCTGAGCATATTGGCCGGCTCCCGGAACTGGCCCACGAGGCCGTCCACCAGCGCCAAGAAGGCGAGGCAGCAGAAGACAGCCCCGGCTTTACCCGCCAGATTGCGCCTTTGAGAAACCTGAATTAAATCCATAACCCTCGGGGCTCACCTAATGCGGCCCGCCTTGTCTCCTCAAAGCAACATCCTTATTTTACCACAAAAATAGAGAATCGCCCCGGGT
>DASWLF010000160.1:0-7753 GCA_036396255.1 Desulfobaccales bacterium | reverse complement strand
ATAATCAATCCCTCCTAATCTTCTCAAGAACCTCCCTGTAACAGAAGAGCCGCTCTCCTATCCGGCGGCAGCACCCCCCTCACCTAAGTGGCCTGAGGGCCAACCAAATTTTAAAGAGGGGAACTCATGCCCAGTTTAACGGATTGCTTGTGGTCGAAATGCACCATATAAAAATGGTCATCCCGTTTATGGATTTTCCTCCTCCATCCTTACATACTTAACATCAGGCATCATTCTAATCGTAATCCAAGCCCAGGAGCGGGGGCCTAGTTTCGGAGCCGTTGGGCCCGGATGGGCACCTGATTTTGGGGGAAAGGTTGGCAACCGGCCTTTTGCCTTGGATGTAGGGGAAAGAATACCAAGATATCCGCTTGATGAAAGAAAAGATATGGACTCCAAGAACCTGATGAAAATGCATCAAAGCAGACACGAAATCATACTCTGGGATGAGTTTGAAACAGGATCCTTCTCTTACTCCTTTGGCGCCAAGTCTAGAATGGACCGGAAACCAAAAGCCAGGGTTTTGAAGGCCGTGAATAGGTTCCATCAAAAAGAGCTCAAGGTCAAAAATCCCAAAATGGCGCAGGGCCAAGTTATTGTTGAGTCAGACCAGGGCCTGTAAAAGCAGGCATGACAATGGGCTTGCACCAGCGTAGCCGTTAAAGCCAATGCCAAGGGGGAATTAAATGAGGAAAGCGGCGGTCCTGTTCCTGGTTGTCATTCTGTTTTCCGGGGGTTGTGCCGGGATGTCACCTACCGAACAACGGGTGCTGAGTGGCGGGGCCATTGGTGCCACGGGTGGAGCAATCATCGGGGCTGCCGCCGGCTCTGCGGCTATTGGCGCTGCTGCAGGCGGGGGAGCAGGTCTCCTGGGTGGTTATGTCTACGATCAGTATCAGAAATCCCGAGGGAACCCCTGACGCCGACATCTAGCCATCTGATGCCAGGTCGTTTCAGGTTTTCTTTTGGGCTTGCCGATTTGGCAGCCCCCAAACCCAGGGGCATGCCTTAAGACCAATGAAAATTTCTCCCTCCGGCATCTGGATTCATCAAGGGAGGAACCTAACCAAGGGGGGTACCGCTAATGCTGGCGATTACGGACCTCGGATGCAAAAAACATAACCAGCGTCAACTCGCGCTCCGCGGCCTCGAGGCGGAGCTGATGGAAAATATTCTTTATAACCTTCCCAGCGATGGGAGGTTCCACACCTTCATCTGCGAACACGGCCACACCCACCGCCTCAGTTTCCATACTCTGGTGGAAAGATTGGGTGATACGGTGGCTATGTTCGCGTAAGGACGGAAGGTGCTGGGAGATCGAAACAAGAAAAGGCCCTGGCAACCTAAGCGATTTTCCGGCAGCTGAAAAGGGGGCCTTCTGCCGCCGGGTGCAACAGCCGGCGGGCCGGTTTGCCATGAGCTTTTCCGGCCCTCGGCTGGCTTCCTAGTCCATGGAACTGCTGCAAGAGTCCGATGCCGGTCCACCTGCCGTTACCATGCTCTTGGCCGACGTGAGGCCCGGTGGCGCGCCCACCCTGCAAGTAACTATCACTTAGAGACCTCTCAAAAAGTATCAAGACCAATATTCTCGCGGCTGGAAGATCTGATAATCCCCCCTCCCCCCGTTTAAGAAAGGGGGGTAATTAAAGATGACTCCTTGATAAATCAGCGGAAACTTGCCGCCAACATTTCGCGACGTTCCACGCGTAACCTCAATCCCTATTCACCTTGATGGCATCCTGTACGGCCAAAAACCAACTCCTGCAAAAATCAGTTGGTTTCGACCAAGTACAAAATGCCACTTGATTCAAGGGTTAGGGGAAGATCGTTCTTTTTTGGTAATTATTGTGTTCGAATATAATTATTTCCAAAGGCGGTATATAAGCAGACGAGGCATTTTCCTATGATTGTTTTGACCATAAATGGCGATGGGAGGCTAAAAGCGGTGATGGATGGGTGGGTTATCTAGGGGAGTGGTTTTGAATCCGGGGGCGGCTGGGGCAACAAAAGATAGGGTTTGGATTTTAATGCTCAACCCTCTGAAGATTTTCCCGGCGGGAAGCTCACCCTTAGGGGTTGAGTCAGCAAGCCATTGATGGGGGGATTTGCAGTTGATTTGCTCATGGAAAATGCTCCAAATTTCAAACGTGATGTCAATGTCGAGCGGCTAAGCAGGGGGTAAGGAAAAATGGCTGGTTCCTTGCAAAAACCGAAGCTTCCCGGGAACTGCAGATAATTGCGGATATGATGGCCTGATCAAGCCTTGGAAGGTTAGGGGCTCAGGCCGCGGGAGTCGGCGGCGGGGGCGGCTCCGGGGTCAGGAGGGGAAAGGGCGTGCCCCGGCCGGCCTCCTCCTGCACCCGGCGGTGCTGTTCCTGGAATCTGGCCACCAGTTCCTGCCCCCGGGCCAGCATCTCCCAGACCCGGCGGCGGAAAGCACTGTCCGGAGGCGCGCTCATGGCCCCCACCTGCTTGAAATAGGGATAATTGCGGAGCTGGTCCCAGAGGTTGAGGCACTTGGCAAAGAGGTCCGGGTAGAAATAAGGCAATTCCCCTTTTTTGCCCTCCAGGAAAGCCACGGCCTGGGCCAGGCGCCGGCTGGGGCCCGGGCCGCCACTCTTCCCCGGCTGGGCCAGTTTTTCCAGGGGCTGCAACTGCTGGGCCTGGTCCAGATAAGCCAGCTGCTGCAGAACCTCCCGGTGCAGCTCCGGGTGCTTGGCGAAGGTGTCCCGGTAGTCCCGGTTGAGCAGGTAGCTGTGCAACACCTTCTTGGCCGCGGCAAAGGTCTCGACGCTGTAAGTGCCCAGGCGCCGCCGGTTTTTGGCCAGCCAGGCCGACAGGAACTTGAGGCGGTCTTCGTGGGTCTTGGTGGAGGTGATGAGGTCGCTGCGCTTGTATGAGATGGAACCCAGGTGTTCGCCCCGGACGATGTCGGTTAGTTCCTTCAGGGAACGCCGGGTGTCTTTCAGGATGTTGAGGCCCGGCTCCCGGAGCCCGCTGAAGGGGTGGATGACCTCCTGCTTCTGCACCGATAGGGCTCGGTCCTCCAGGACGTTGTAAGGGTTGTACTTGTGCTGCTGGTAGGTGACCTTGAAGATCACCAGCCGGCGCCTGGGGTCCAGGTAAAAACCCTGGTCGGCCAGATGGGGGTTGGCTTCGGCCAGCCCCGGGGGCAGGGAAATCAGGGCGATCTTTTCCACCAGGGGATACATTTTCTGCTCAAAGCCGGACAGGGAGGTGATGGTGCGGTCGGCGGTTCCCAGGACCTTGATGAGATATTGCTCCTTGAGGCGGCTCAGGCGCCGGGCGAACAACGCCGCGGAAGTGCGGCGCTCCGAGGCGATGGGGAAGCCGTACAGCTCCATCAAGAACTGGTAGACGAATTCCCGCTCCCGTTCGTAGGCGGCGCTGTCCAGCTCCTGGAATTTTCCCAACCTGCGGCCCAGGGCCTTGAGTTCGGTATCCAGGTCCGACGGAAAGGAGCCGTATACCCCCAGGAGGCGGAAATCGCCTTTGGGGTCCCGGGCCAGGACGTGGGCCCGGTCCATGTGGAAGAGGTATTCCACCAGCTCGTCATAATGGGCCAGGTCCGTGAGGTCCCGGTTGCCGAAGCGCTGCCGGCAGGGCCCCCGCAAGTCCCGGTCCAGGTGGGGCAGAATCCGGTCCAGGTTCTCCCGGACGTGGCGCTTCTTGCCTGCCGTTAGGGGGTGGAGCAGGTCGAACTGAAAGATCTCGTCCTGGTAGGACAGGGGCCGGTTGAAGACCACCATGCTGAAACTGGGCAGGTACTTGTATTCGGCGAAATTCTTTTCAAAGGACGGGAGCAACTCCCGGGCCTCGACGACGGGGTAGCGGGCGCTATAAGGTTCCAGCAGCCCCTTTTTGATGTGGACGTATTCCAGGTAATCTTTCAGCAGATACCGATCCTGGATGGGGGCCGCGCCTTTCCGGTATTCGGCCAGGGAGTGGCCGTTCAGTTGCACCTCGCAAAAATATCCCCGTTTTTTT
The DNA here is from genome assembly GCA_036396255.1 of Desulfobaccales bacterium. Lineage (GTDB taxonomy): Bacteria > Desulfobacterota > Desulfobaccia > Desulfobaccales > 0-14-0-80-60-11 > DASWLF01. Next base: position 3,745 of record DASWLF010000160.1, on the reverse strand, counting down.
TCCATTCAGTCAGCCACGACTTTGACGTGAAGTTTGCGGCTCCGGGGGCCGTCGAATTCGCAGAAGTAGATGCCCTGCCAGGTGCCCAGGAGCAAGCGGCCTTCGGACACCATCACGGTGAGCTGGGGGCCGATTAGAGAGGCCTTGATGTGGGCCGGAGAGTTGCCCTCCGCGTGGCGGTAGGATTCCCGGTCGCTGATGATTTTGTTCAGCACCATGAGGATGTCGGCCTTGACGCTGGGGTCGGCGTTCTCATTGATGGTCACCCCCGCGGTGGTGTGGGGCACGAAGATATGGCAAAGGCCCTGGGCCACGCCGCTTAAGCGCACCACCTCCTGAATCCGGGAGGTCAGGTCCAGGAACTCGGTGCGGCTGCCGGTGCGCACCGACATGGTGTGCAGCATCTCTACCTCCGAAGGATCAGGGACTCGGTGGGCGGGACCACCAGCCCGGAGGGGGGCGCGGTGTCCTGGGGTTTATCCAGGGTCTCCCTGGCCAGGCGCAGGGAGTAGTGCACCAGGCCCTTGAGGAATGGGTTTTCCCCGGTAAGCGGGCTGGGGTCCGCAGCCAGGTTGGCCGCGGCCGCCAGGAGGGAGCGCGCCTCTTCCCGCCGGCCCAGGAGGTCCAGGTAGTAGGCCATGCGCCGCAGGCGGCGGCTCCAATCCGGCCGGGTCTCCGGGGGATACAGGGCCCGGGCGGCCTCCTCCACCACCGCCTCCTGGCGGACCTGACGCTGCGGCTCCGACAGGACCAGGGGGCTCTGCTGCACTGCCTGGAGCTTGTCGAACCATGGGGTGATCTCTTCCAGGGCCGGGAGCCAGGAATGGAACAGGGGGTCCAGGGCCAGTCTCAGGGACTGTTCCAGGAGGCGGGTCGCCTCCGGGGGGCTGACCTCGGGCAGCAGGCGCTCCAGGTCGGGGGCGTCTTCGGGCCGGCCCCAGTTCTTAAAAATCCGGTCCCGCAGCGCCGCGTAGCGGCTGGCCCCCAATTCGGCCTGGGGGTTCAGCCGGTAGGCCTCTTCCAGCAGACCCACGGCGTAAGGGGACGGCACCGGAAACCACTGGAGCAGCCCTTGCTGCCGGAAGTGATCCCAAAATTCATCCTGCTGCCGGCGCTTCAGGGTCAGCAGATGGCATTCCCGGAACCCTTCCCGGTCGTTGAGGCGGGACACCAGGAAGTTGCCTCCCAGGATTTCCGGGGGGGCTTCCAGGACGACGTAGCTGTCGCCGTTGCCCAAAACCGGGGAGACCAAGGCGGCGGTGGCGCCCCGGGCCGAACCCAGGGTGACTTCCTCCCGGGGCAGGAGTTCCGGCGGCACCGGCACCCCCCGGGTCTTGAGGAGATGCAAGGCCCTTTTCAGAGCCTTGCGCCGGGGTTTGTCCCGGGCGGTCCCGAAGGCTCCGGCCAGCAGGGTGGGGACGGCAGGGTGGGCCAGGTTTGCCAGGGCCGCGATGAGGTGGAGGTCCCAGGCGGGGTCCTGGGGGGCGGCCGGGAGCAGTTCCTGGAGGGCAGCCGGCTCCTGGCCCGCCTCCAGAGCTGCGGCCAGCCGGGCCAGCCGCTCCTGGAGCGCCGTGGCGGCCTGGGGAGCCAGGGGCGGCAGGCTGGGCTGAGCGCGGCCTTTGGCCTTTTTCTGGCGATCCATCATTCCCGCAATGGCGGCCCCGATTCAATGGCCACTTCGTCGGCCCGCCCCATCTCCTTTAGATAAACGTTGACCCGTTGACCGGGGGGCAGCTTGATGGACCGGCCGGCGTAATCGGGCTGGATGGGCAACTCCCGGCCGCCCCGGTCGATGAGGACCGCCAGCTCGATGCGCCGGGGCCGGCCGTAATCGATGAGGGCGTCCAGGGCGGCCCGCACCGTGCGCCCGGTGAACAGCACGTCATCCACCAACACCACGTCCTGGTCGTCGATGGAGCCCGGAAGTTCGGTCTTGCCCACCAGGGGCTTGTGGCTGAGCTGGGTCCAGTCGTCCCGGTAGAGGGTGATGTCCAGCACCCCCACCCGAACCGGACTGGAAGTGCGCCGGGCCATCTTGTCGGCCAGCCGCTGGGCCAGGAAAGCGCCGCCGGTGCGGATGCCCACCAGCACCAGGCGGTCCAATTGCTGATGCTTCGCCATGATTTCGTCGGTGAGGCGCTCCAGGGTCCGGTCCAACTCCGCCGCGGGCATGCCTAAGGGCTTCTTGGGAGTCATGAAATCCTTGCTTCCCCTTTCTCTAACCTGGCGGGAGCCGATGTGGCCTGAGCCTGTCCCCCCATGGGCAGGGGGCAGGGCGCCTCATGGTCTCCGGCTTTCCCGAGACGGCGGCGCCGGCTCCCGGGCACAGAAAAATTAGCCAGGCGAATTCATTATTTTTTAACACGGTTGGCGCCGGATGACAAGCCGGGATGCCGACCCGGCGCCTCCTCAGGGAGCAGGGCCCCCAGGGGGCGCAAGATTGAGAGTTTGCCCTGCAAAAGAATCAGGGATATAATTGGACGAAATTTTACCATGAACTGAAGGGGTGAGGTAGTCCGCAGACTTCCCGCGGCGCCGAAGGGAAGGGAAGGGCAGCCCTGATCAGGGTTAAAATAGGTGAGACCACAGGTTCATAACCGCCGCCCCGGCATTTTCCAAATTCAGACATGACGGTGGATGAAGCTCGCGAGACCTTGGGGCTGGGCCTTAAGGCCAGCCGCAAAGAGATCCGGACGGCTTACCGGCGGTTGGCCCGGCGCTGGCATCCGGACCGGGCCCCGGCGGGGGAGGAGGCGGAGCACCGGGCCCGCATGCAGCAAGTTAACGCCGCCTACCAGCGGCTGGTCAAACTCATGGAAGACTACCGCTACGAACTGGTGGACACCGAAACCCCGGAAGACGTGCAGAAATGGTGGGCTTCCCGTTTCTATACCGGGGTCTGGAGCCCCCCCAAAGACCCCGGGGGAGATAAGGACTGATGCTGCGCCTCGGGATCCTCCTGTTGTCAGTGCTCCTCCTGTTGCCCCCGTCCGGGGCCAATGGGGCCGTCACCGGGCTGGAAGATTTGTCTTACCGGGTCAGCCTGGGGGTCTGGGAGGAAGCGGCTCAGGTGCATTTGACCCTCAAGGAACTGGGACCGGGGCACTACCTGGCGGAATTCTCCGGCGGGGCCAAAGGCATGTGGAGCCTGCTCAGCCGCTGGCTGCCGGAGCGCTACCGGACGGAGATGATCCTTAAGGATGGCCGCCTGCTGCCCCTGGTCTACCGGGAGGAAATTCAGGTGGGGGGCCGCCGCGTGGTGAAAGAATACCGCTTCGATTATCAAAAAGGCCTTCTGGAATACTGGCGCCAAACCGAGAACCAGGAAAGCGTCAAGAAGTGGCAGATACCCTTGAAAGAACCGGTCTACGATTCTTTGAGCCTGTTCTACAATATGCGGCTGGGGGTTTTCGGACCCCTGGCCGCCGGCGAGACCTTGAGGGTGCAAACCATCCCCACCCCGGAGCCCCAAGAGATGATCCTCGAGATGGGCCCCCAGACCGGCCAGGGCCGCAAGATTATGTTGACCATCCGGGGAAAATCGGCGGACGGGGGTCCATATTTCATCTATGTGGGGCCCGAATGGGTGCCAAGAACGGTCTGGCTCAGGGTGCTGGAGTTCGGCAAGCTGACGGGCCATCTGCTAAACCCTGCAGCCATAATGAAGCCGGAACGGTTGCTGGTTCCCAAACCCCGGATGGCCGGCAGTGAGGCCCGGAAGTGAGGAAGACCGTGAAGTTGGGAC
>DASWLF010000159.1:0-6337 GCA_036396255.1 Desulfobaccales bacterium | reverse complement strand
TGGCGAACGTACTCCAGTTCGTTCAGGAGTTCCACGTCCTGGGGCGCCTGCCTCAAGGCCTCGGCGTAGTCCCGGTAGGCTGCGGCCCAATTTCCCCGGGCCTTGTCCCCCCGGGCCTTGGCCACCCGGGCCACCTGGGAGCCGGGCTGGGCCTGGACGATGGCCGCATAGAGGTCACCCGCCCCCTTGTCGCCCATGCCCTCTAAGGTTCGGGCCTTCTCCATGAGCCACTCTTCCCGGGGAATCTTGCCTTGCAGCCGGGCCAGGGCGGCGAGCGCTTCTTGATAGCTGTGCTCGCCCCGGCAGGCCTGGGCCAGCAGCAGCAGGGCCCGGGGATGGTCCGGGGAGTCTTCCGGGATCCTGGCCACCATGGCTTTGACCCCTTCGTACTGGCCCCGCATCAGGTAAAGGCGGGCCATCTCCAGGGGGGCGCCGGGTTTGTCCGGTTGTTTTTCCAGGGAGGCCAGGGCCTGGCCCCATTCTTTCCGGTCCAGCTGGTTGGCCAGCAGCATGGCGGCGATCTTCTGGTCATTGGGCCTGAGCCGCAGCGCCTGGCGCAAATAGCCCGCCGCGGCCCGCTTATCCCCCAGCTCCGCCGCCAACCAGGCCAGGCCCACCAGCTCTCCGGGGCTTTGGGGCCGTTTGTGGCGGCGATATTCCTGCACCACGTGCAGCAGATAATCGACCTTGCCGCTATGGCGTCCCTTCTGGCCGGCGAAATAGGCCAGGGCCGCGGCATACTCGGGCCCACCCACCCGGATGCCGGGAATCCGGTACACCAGATGGTTCAGGTCTTCGTAGCGGGGCAGCTTTGGCAAAATAGCGGCCAGGATCAGGAGCGACGGATGGTGGTAGCGGTTCTTATGCAAATTTTCCACCACCAGGTCCGTGGCCCGCTGCAGGTGCTTGGGGTCGGGGGAGTGGAAGTAACACCGGGCCACCAGGGCCCGCTCCTCCAGGTTTAAGTCAGACAGGGGCTCCAGCTCTTTCTGGGCCAGCGTCAGCGCCTTGGCAAAGTCCCGGCAGGTGAGATAGGCCTCGATGGCCGCCACCCGCACCGTTGGGTCCCGGGGCTGCTCCAGCCGCAGGCGGTTCAAAAGCTCCAGGGCTTCGGGGCTCCGGCCCAGGTAAGTCAAAACCCGGGCCTTCTCCAGGCGGCCGCCCCGGTCCTGGGGGGACTTCTTCAGAAAAAGGTCGCAATGGTGCAGCGCCCCTTCCAGGTCCCCCAGCCACAGATAGAGGTGGGCCACCTCCTTCAGGAGCCGGGGATCCTCCGGGGTGGGGCAGGCCTTAAGCTCCCGGGCCGCCTCCTCCCAGCGCCTGGCTTGAAGCAACAGGCTGATGCGCCGCAGGCGCAACCCTGCATCATCCTTGAGTTTCAAGGCCTCGCCATAGTTTGCTATGGCCCCCTCCAGCTTCTCGGGCTGAAAGGATAAGGCTTCGGCCAGTTGCCTCCTGACTTCCGTATCCTGGGGGTGGGTTTTGAGGTAGGCGGTAAAATAATGGGCCGCCTGCCCCCAGTGCTTTTGATAGAAATGGAGTTGTCCCAGGAAGAGCTGCAGGCGTGGATTTTTGGGATCGCGGGGTTGCAGCGGCTGCAGCACTGCCACCGCGTCCTGGAAGCGCCGGGCGTAAGAGTAGGTCAGGGCCGCTTCCCAGCGCAGTTCGCCGGTGAGCAGCTGGCGGCGGGCGGCCTCGTCCCACATGGCCGCGGCCCGGTCGAATTGGTGTTTCTGGCCATAGAGGCGGGCCAGGTTGATAATGGTTTCCTGGTGGGTGTCGCCGGCTTTCCAGGCTGCCTGATACTGGGTCATGGCCTTGGCGAAGTCCCCCAGAAGCACAAGCTCCAGGCCGTACCAGCGCCTGAGTTCAACCTCGGGCTCCTCCTGCATCAGGGGGGCCAGGACCCCCGCGGCTTCGGCGTGGTTCCCCTTCTGGGCCCAGAGGCGGGCCAGGGCCACGGCGTACTCCTTCTTCCCCCGGTAGTGGCCGTAAAGCCAGAGATAGTGGGCCAGGGCCTTGTCGACATCCTGGGCCGCGTCCGCGGTTTTGGCCGCTTCCTGGCGCAGGACCGCGTCCCCCGCGGACTTCTCCAGGAGGCGTTGATATAGCTGGGTGGCGACCTGGTAATCCCGCTGCCAGTAGTAGAGCAAGGCCAGGCGGTGCAGCGCCTCCTGGCTCTCCGGCCACTGGGCCAACTCCTCTTCCTGGAGGGGGATGGCCTCTTTAAAGCGGTCCAGGGACAGCAGCAGGTCCAGCAACTGCCGCCGCACCAGGGGGTCCCGGGTTACCTGGTAGAGCCGCTCATAATAAGTTACCGCCCGGTCGCGCTCCTCGGGGCGCTGGGCCGCCAGGGACCCGGCGCAGGCCAGGGTTTCCGGCTCCTCGGGGTTGTCCTTGAGGCGCTGGTCCAATAGGGCCAGGGCTTCGGGCCGCTGGCCCAGGAGGTCCAGGGCCTGGGCCTGAATCCGTGCCGCCCCCGGGGCCTTGGGGTCCCGGGCCGCCACCTGACGGGCCACCTGCAGGGCCTCCTGGGGCCGGCCCACCAGAAGACACATCTGCCCCAGGAACAGACCGTAACCGGAATTGGCGGGCTCCCGGACCCAGGCCTTGCGGGCCAACTCCAGGGCCCGGGGGTTTTCTCCCTGCCCGGCGGCTTCCTGGGCCAACCGGTGTAACGAGGTGGCGGAACGCCAGAAATCGTGGTCCTGGTGCCAGGCCAGGCCCAAGAGCGCCCCCACAAAAAGGAGGGGCAGCAACCATACCAGCCAGCGCAGCCGATTAGCCATACACTTGCCTCGGATCCATGGCAGGGCTCCAGCGAAGCCCGGACAGCACCGCCAGCACCAGATCCCCCATTATCCAGATAATGAAGGCTGAAAAAATGGCATTGCAGACGATGAGCTGAGGCAAAGCCCAACCCTGCCAGAGGGAAATGAAGGGGAGCGTGAGGTGGAGACTGATGAAACTCAGGTGCGGAGCCAGCGGCCACCAGGAGCCGCTATCGGTGAAAGGTTCAAGGTTATTGGCCCGGTACGGGGGCTTGCGCCCCGGGCGATAGACCAGGGCCGTGAGAATGGCCAGAGCGTGCACCGGAAAGAGGTTGCAGAGCATCTTGAACTGCTTTAAGGCTTCCTGACGGCAAAAAAGATACCGGAACATCAAGATGGTGGCCGCCAGGTAGGCGCTCCGCAGCAGCAGATAACCCAGCTCATGGCCCAGCAAAATGGATTTGCCGCCACAGTAAACCAGGAGCGGGATGGAGTAGAAGATGGGGAACACCAGGCCGCTGGATAGATAACTCAGCATGACTATAAGAAAATGGGACTTCTGCCGCCAATTGAGGCCGGTTTTGAAGAGGGGATTATCCCAGAAAAACAGGCGCATGGTATCCAGGCACCACTGGAAGCGCTGGCGATAGACCCCGGGAAGGGTGGCCGGCGCCAGCCCCCGGGAAAGGACATAGGGGTAGTAGAGGCCTTTCCAGCCCCGGCTCAGCAAGTCGTAGGAGGTGGTGACATCCTCCACGATGTTCCAGGTGGAGAAGCCGCCCAGGTCGTTAATGGCCCGGCGGCGATACACCACTCCGGAGCCGCAGGAAATCACCGCGTTGGCCTGGTCATTGCTTGGCTGCAGGGTCTCGTAAAAAATTTTGTCGGCGTTGTAAAAAGGATCGCCTTCGGGCAGGAAGAAGGCCTGCTTGCTCTGGACATACCCTACCCGGGGCTGCTTAAAAAAACCCACCAGATGGGAGAGGATCTCCGGGGCCGGCACCTGGTCCGCGTCCAGGACCAGGATTAATTCTCCCTGGCTGCGGCTCAGGCCGAAATTGAGGTTGCCGCTCTTGGAGTCCTTAAGATCGAGTCCGGCGGCGGGACGGGACAGGTAGTGGAATCCCAGGGACTGGCTCAGGGCGGCCACCTGGGGCGAGGCCCCGTCGTCCAGGACGAAAACCTCGAACCCCGGGTACGAGATCTGGGTTACGGCCCGGAGGGTGGTCCGGACCACCTCCAGGGGTTCGCCGCAGCAGGGGACGAAGACGTCCACCGAAAAATTATGCCTGGTTTTCAGACCTTCGGGGCGGTGGCCCCGGAGGTGCCAGACATCCAGGGCCAACAGGGAAAGGAGAAGGAAAGAGAAAATTTCGGCGCTCACAAAGACGAAGTCATACAGTTGCCGGGTCTCGAGAACCAGCTTGCCGATCCAGAGCAGGTAGACCAACCCCAGAGCCAGGGTCAGGAGAGAAAAGGCCGCGGCCCGCAGCCGGCGGGCACGGTCCGTCAGGTCCAGGTAGCGCCGGTACGGCAGGCGCCACCTTAGGTCGGCCCAAAAGAAGAGGGGGCTCTTACGCAAGTAAGCCCCCCCCATATGGGAGCCGGACTCCAAGTTTAGATAGGCCGGCCTGCGTCATAAACATTCCTTCCTTGGAATGCGCGTGGTGAAGGTTTTTAGGAGTCCGGCTCTCCTTACTTCTACTAGGTAAATTTCTGGTTAGTAAATAGGGAAAATCCTAATAATGGGGTAGGAAAACCCTTAGAAGTTCATTAGAGTTTACATGTCCAGTTAATTTTAAACGTCTCCAACGGCTTTATTTACGGGGTTAATTATGATTCTACAAGCGACGCCCCCAAGTGGGCTATTAAATCTGTTTTACAGCCCTGAGGGTGGTCCTGACGACCTCCAGAGGTTCGCCGCGGCAGCGGATGAAGAAGTTCGCGGGAAAATTATCCATATTTTCCATACCCTCGGGGCGGTGGCCCCGGAGGTGCCAGACATCCAGGGCCAACAGGGAAAGGAGAAGGAAAGAGAGGGTTCCGGCACTCACAAAGGCGAATTCCTGCAGTTGCCGGGTTTCGAGAACCAGCCTGCCGATCCAGAACAGGTAGACCAACCCCAGAGCCAGGGTCAGGAGAGAAAAGGCCGCGGCCCGCAGCCGGCGGGCCCGGTCCGTCAGGTCCACGTAGCGCCGGTACGGCAGTCGCTGCCTCAGCTCGCCCCAGAAGAACAAAAGGGGATTCTTACACGCGTAAGAACCCCCTTTTAGAGTAACCGAACCCCGGGCCTGGATATCCATCGGCCGGCCTGTGTCATAAACATCCCCTCCTTGGAATGCTAATGGTGAAGGTTTATAACAGTCCGGAGGAATCCATTCTAACCATGCTTATTCCATATTGTAAAGTGATAAAAAAGGAATTTATTAATTTTCTAAATGATTTAATATTTTGCTATATTTTACCAAAATAATCCTTTTGGGTTATTTGTGGTACAACCTATTAGATTTCCACAGAATTTTCTGCCTGACGGCGCTCGGGGGGCTAATAACCGCGAAAAAAGGACTGAACCTAGGCTTGCAAAGCGGGGCATTGGAGCTTAGTGGCAAGGGCAGAGCGATGGCAGCCGATGATAGCTAGTACTTGGTTGCGAAAATCAGCGTAAGTACTTGCGAGCATTCTCAAAGATCAGGAATGAATAAAGTCCCCCTTTGAAAAAGGGAGGAATAAAAATGGGTCTCAAATAAGGCGCGCACTTCTGCAATTAAGTACTGGGCCCGGTTGGCAACCCCAGGGGGCCAGGCGGCTCCCCCGCAGGTTCCGCAGTTCCGTAGGGAGGGGGGGCCCCCCGGGCCGGTGGTGCCGCCGCGCCAGGCTCTTTCTCTTTTTCCTCAAATGGCGCCCCTGAGCCAGGCCCAGGCCAGGCCCAGGTATTCGTGCACCGCAGTTTCCGCCTTGAGCAGGCCCCCGGCGCCGGGGAAAAATGACTCCGGGGACCAGCCCTGACTTGCCGTTACCAAATGTCCGGTGGGCGCCGGCACGGGGCTCAGGCCGTGTTTCCGGAACAGGGCCAGGGATCGGGCCATGTGGGAGGCGGAGGTCACCAGCACCAATCTATCCTGGCCCACCATTTCCTTGATGAGCCGGGCCTGGTCTTCGGTGTCCCGGGAGGCAGCTTCCAGGATCACGTCCCCGGGATTCACCCCCAGAATCCGGCAAACTTCCCCCATAACCGCCGCTTCCGGCTGAGAAATAAAAACCGGCCCGCCCGACAGAATCAGTTTGCTTCCCGGCATCTCCCGGTGCAACCTGACCCCTTCCAAAAGCCGATACCTTGAAGCTTCGCTCAGGCGGCTGGTGCTGGGTAGTTTGGGGTCGGAATGTATCCCTCCCCCCAAGACCACGATCCAGGTAACCGAAGTCTGGGCGGGGGGATGCCTTAAAGGCGGATACTGCTGTTCCAGCGGCTTCAGGAGCAAATTGGGACCCCAGGAAAAGCTTAAAACCGCCAACAGGCCGGTCCCCAGGGTAACCATGACCTTGCCGGCTCGCTGCCTCCTGGTGCA
>DASWLF010000158.1:0-3043 GCA_036396255.1 Desulfobaccales bacterium | reverse complement strand
GTCAGTTCCCGGCGCCACGTTACTCGAATCATCGCCGCTGCTACTCCTTTCATCTATTTAACCGTAGTATCGCAGGCACTCTTGCTCATTCAATAAAGCCAGAGAGAAAAACCGGCGGCGGCAGCCACCACCCAGATAAGGTTGATTTCGAAGTAAATCAAAGCCAGGCTGGCCCCCGCCATGATCGCCCAACTGGGCATGTCATGGAGGGTCACCCGCCCCATCTGAAGCAGCACCATGACCAGCATCCCCACCAAGGCAGCCAGGATACCCTGAATAATCGGGCGCATGAGGCGGGCTTCTTTGAGGCGCTGATAATAAGGGGTCAGAAAGACGATAATCAGGATAGGTGGCAGAAATATGGAGACAGTGGCGATTACGGCCCCCGGCAGGCCGGCCACCCAAAACCCCACAAAGGTGGCCAGGATGATGATGGGGCCGGGGGTGATGAAGCCCAGGAGAATGCCATCCAGGAACTGCCGGGTGGTGAGCCAGGCCAGGCGGTCCACCATCTCCCACTGGAGAATGGGAATCATGACATAGCCGCCGCCGAAGCTGATCACCCCGATCTTGAGAAAGATGAGACTCATCAGGCCCACCTGGGAAGACAGGCGCCAGAGCCCTCCCACCACGAGAGCCAGCCCCGCTAAAACGACGGCCACCTGGACCAAAGTCAAACCCAGGGCCGGGGTGGGAGTGGCGGCGGACTGGTGTGTTGCGTGTTCACCGTGGGGAAACCAGCGGGTGAGGAGCAGGCGCAGCAGGCCGGCGCCTAGGATGACGACCAGATATTTGACCCGCCACCAAAAGGCGGCCAGGGTCAGCAAGGCAATGACAAGATCGACCCAGTGCCGCCGGACGGCCTGCCCCAGCCGCCACATGGCTTGCAGCAGCAAGGCGATCACCACCGCCCCCAGTCCCTTGGAAAGGGACTGCACCCAGGGAAGGTCGCCAAAGCGGAAATAAAGATAAGAAAGGAGCAACATCAGGCCAAAGGCGGGCAGGATAAACCCGGCGGCGGCGGCCAGGGCTCCAAAAACCCGTTGCAAGCGGTAGCCTACATAAGTAGCCAACTGCACTACCGTGGCGCCCGGCACCACCTGGCACAGCGCCACCCCATCCAGAAATTCCGCCTGGCTCAGCCAGCCTTTCGCCACCACCCGGCGGCGAATGGGCTCCACCATGGCCAGGCCGCCGAAAGCGGTGAGGCCCAGATGGAGAAAAGTAAGGAATACTTCCCCAGTAGAAGGTTCATGGGGATTTGGCTCATTCACCTGTTGCCGGCTCCTTTATCTCTCCTTTGCTGAACATAATATAGAGACAAGGCATCAGGAAGAGGGCCACGAACAGGCCCAGGACCAGCCCGCCGATGGCGCCGGCCGCCATGGGCTGGAGCATTTCGCCGCCTTCCTCCAGGTTCAGGGCCAGGGGGATAAACCCGAAGATGATGGCCAGGGCGATCATCAGCCGGGGTCGGAGACGGATCTTGGCGGCATTGATCACCGCCTGCAAAGGCGTAAGATTATCGTGTTGCCGCAGTTCCTCGGCGAAGGTGAGGAGCAGCACCCCTTCGTTGACGGTGGCGGCCACCACAATGAGGACGCCGATGATCACCGTCGCTCCCACGGGCAGCCCGGTCAGGAACAGGGTATAGATCATGCCCGCCAGGCAAAAGGGGACGGACCCGAGAATCAAGGCCGGCAGCTTCAGGCTGTTGAACTGCACCGCCAGCACCACGAAGGAAAAGAATAGAGCGAAAGCCAGGATGAGCAGCACGGCGCGCTGCATCTCAGACATCATTTGGGCCTGCCCGCCGTAAGAGATTTCATAGCCCACCGGCAGAGTCATTTTGCTTACGGCCCCTTTCAGTTCGCCCAAGGCCTGCCCCACGCTCACCCCGGCGGCGTCCCCCCGGACGATCACCTCCTTTACCTGGTCCTCCCGGGCAATTTCCACCGGTCCCACCGCGGAGATCACCCGGGCCACGTCCTTAAGCCGCAAATAACCCCCCTGGGCGCAGCTCAACACCAGGTTCTCCACCTCCTGCCTGGAGGTGAAGTGCTGTTCGGGGATCATCACCCGGATGTTGTAGAAATAGTCGCCTTCCCGGTAACGGGTGGCCACCGCCCCGCTGATCAGGGAGCGCACCGTGGAGGCCACATCCACCACGGAAATCCCCATTTCGGCGGCCCGGACCCGGTCCACCTCCACTTGGTACTCGGGCTTGGTCATGTCCATGGATACATAGACGTTGGTGAAATGCGCCAGCTGGTTCATGGATTCCGACGTCCGGCGGGCCAGATCAAAGAGCTGGTCCAGCTCCTGGCCCTTGATCTTGACTTCGATGTCCGCCTCGCCCAGCTTGCGGATGCCCTTGACCGGCGGCTGCATGACCATAGGTTTGGCCCCGGGGATGGAAATAGGAGCCAGGGTCTTTTTCAGGCGTTCGATGTATGCCTTGGTGCCGATTTTTCGTGCGTGCCGGGGCACCAGTTGGATATCCACCTGGCCCTCGTTGGCGATTTCATAGGTGGCCAGCCCCCAGACCTTGCCGCCCGCCATGGTGACGTAGCTTTCGATGAGGGGATCGCCCATGAGTTTTTCTTCCACCCGGCTCAAAATATTGGTGGTCTCAGTGAGGGCCGCGCCGGTGGGCAGCTTGACCTTTACCATGACCCGGCCGTCGTCCATGCGGGGGAGAAACTCGCTGCCCAGATAAGGGAACAAGACTACCGCGCCCAAAAGGAGCAATACAAAACCGCCAATTACGGCTCGGCGCCGCCGCAGGGCCAGCTCCAGCAGGCGCCCGTACCCGTCCGTCACCCAGGCGAAGAACCGGGCGAAGCGGCCATCCTCATGTGATTCCGCCCGTTTCCCCGTAAGCATGGCGGTGAGCAGGGGGGTCAGGGTGATGGCCACCAGCAGGCTGACACAGACGATGCCGGCAATCACCAGGATCAGTTCCCGAAAGAGGAGGCTGGTGAGGCCCGGCACCAGGAGGAAGGGAACGAAAAGGGCCAGGAAGGAGAGGGTGGCGGCCAGG
>DASWLF010000157.1:0-1816 GCA_036396255.1 Desulfobaccales bacterium | reverse complement strand
CTCCCCCCCGGAGACGATGTCCGCCCCGCCTCCCAGGCCGGCAAACAGCCTTAAGATGGCCAGGTTGGCGTTGGCCTTCACCGCAAAACAGACGATGTGGGGGAAACCGGCGAACGCCGCCTCGAACACCCGGTAGTGCTGGCTCAACGTGGCGGTGCTGTAAAGGTAAAAGGGGGTGCCCACGGCTTGGGCGATGCGCGGCACCGGCACCTCCTCACAGTAAAGTTCGCCTGCCTGGTAATGGAAATGATGCATAGGTTAAAGCCTTTCAAAGCAATGGGCTATTAGCCTTCAGCAGTCAGCTAAAACCCGGATAAATCCTTCAAGGCCACGGACTTTGCAACCCTGCGATTTCCCCTTTAGCTGAAAGCTGACAGTTCAATAAGTCACCTCGGCCTCCTCGGAGGGCGGGCTCTCATTGGCCCGGGGCGAGTCATCCACCGCGGTGACGTAGTAATGATAAGTCTGCCCGCGTTTGACCCGGGAGTCCACCCAATAAGGCTTTTTCAGCAATTCCGGGGTTAGCAGGGCAAATTTTTCGGCTCCCGAGGCCCGGCGGTAGACCCGGTAGCCGGCCAGATCCGGGGCCGGGCTAAGTTCCCAGCGCAGCTCCACCCCCTGGGAAGTGGGCACCGCCAACAGATTCAACACCGGCGGCGGCGCGGTGCGCTTCTCCGGCAAGGCCGTCCGGGTGGGGAAGTCGCCGCTGAGCAGCGAGTCATCCCCCAGCCGGCGCAGCGCCTGCACTCGGTAAGTATATTCCACCTCGTTGAGGACCGCCAGATCCTGGTAATGGTTTTGGGAGACCGGCTGGGGGGTGAGGCGCATCCAGGGGTTGTTCCCGGAGCGGCGGTAGATGAGGTAGCCCGCCAGGTCCCGGGCCGCGGCGCCGTCTTGCAGCTTGTCCACCGGCGTCCAGTTGAGCTGCACCACCTTGTCACCGGCCACGGCTTTGAGCTCCCGGGGCGCCCGGGGCAGCACCCCCCAGGCATGGCTCAGGGTTTTGGACCAGCCCCCCAGGTAGCCGTCCGGTCCATAGGCCGCCACCCGGTAATAATAGCGGCGGTCCGGCACCAGCCCCCGGTCCTGGAACATCATGGCCTCTCCCTTTACCTCGCCCTGCCGGGGATAGGCCAGATCGATATCGGCATACTGGACAAAATCCAGGGGGCATGGAGCTTCCGGCGACACCCCCCTGACGTCGGCCCGGTAAACGCGGCAGCCGGACACCTGGGTCAGGGGCTGCCCCAGAAGGTTAACCCGGGGCAGCAGCCAGCTCAGCACCAGGGCCTCCCCCTCCTGGGACAGGCGAAACTCCCTCACCGGGGCCGGCAACACTGTGTCCGGAGCCAGGGGCGCCAGCTTCTTGCCGCAACCGCCGGCCAACAGGGTCAGCGCAAGGAAGATTAGAAGCGAAGTCCAGGTTTTCGGTTTTCGGTTTTCGGTTTTCGGTGGGGCGCTTAAAAATCGTGAAGCCGGGAAAACCGACCCCTGACCCCTGACCCCTGACCCCTGGCAACTGTTATATCTCTTGCTCATGTAAGCTCAGTCCCAGTTCGGTTTCTACCCTTTCCAGGGCTTCGTTCACCCGTTCCGGCGCGGTGCCCCCGGGGGATTGGCGCCGGGCCACGGAGTTTTCGATCTTGAGCCAGTCAAAGATCTCGGCCTCCGCCAGGGGGGCAAATTGCTTGATCTCCGTCAGGGTCAGGTCCCACAGTTCCTTGCCCTGGGTTTCGGCGTAGCGCACCGAGTGGCCCACCTGTTCGTGGGCGGTGCGGAACGGCACCCCCCTGGTCACCAGATAATCGGCCATGTC
>DASWLF010000156.1:0-6378 GCA_036396255.1 Desulfobaccales bacterium | reverse complement strand
TACGGGAAAATGACCAAAGAATCCCAGGTGCTATACCTGATAGACATTAGCTCCTACTTCTACCGGGCCTTTCACGCCCTGCCGCGGCTCACCAACTCCAAAGGTTTGCCCACCGGCGCGGTCTTCGGGGTCACCACCATGCTCCTCAAGGTCCTGAAGGAGCGGCAGCCCCACTACCTGGCCCTGGTCTTCGACGCCAAGGGCCCCACCCAGCGTCACCAGCTATACGCCCAGTATAAGGCCCACCGTCCTCCCATGCCCGAGGAGTTGGTGATGCAGCTTCCTTATATAAACAAGATTATCCAGGGCTTTCGGCTGCCAGCCCTGCAGCGGGAGGGTTTCGAAGCCGACGACCTCATCTGCACCCTGGTGCACCGGGCCAAATCCCAGGGGGTCCGGGTGGAGATCATCTCCGGCGACAAGGACCTCCTGCCCCTGGTCCAGGATGGGGTGGACATGTGGGACCCCATGAAAGGGGTGCGCTACGGGCCGGAGACCATCCGGGAAAAGTACGGCCTCTCCCCCCCGGAGTTGATCGAAGTGCGGGCCCTGGCCGGGGACCCCAGCGACAACATCCCGGGGGTGCCGGGCGTCGGCGAAAAAACAGCCCTCAAATTGATCGCCGAGTATCACAGCCTGGATAATCTGCTGGCCCACGTGGACGACATTAAACAAAAATCCTTGCGGGACCGATTAAAGGAGCACGCCGAACTGGCCCGGCTGAGCCGGCGCTTGACCGTGTTGGAAAGCCAGGTGCCGCTCATGGTGGACCTGGAGGCCCTGCACCCCGGACCGCCGGATCGCGAGGCCCTGCGGCAGTTGTTTGTGGAACTGGAATTCAGCAAGCTGACCAAGGAACTGGGGTTTGATGAAAAAGCTTTCGAGGCTTTCAGCCTGGTCACGAGAGGCGAGGACCTGGAGCGGGTGGCCGGGGCCATCCGGGAAGCCCGAGAGATGGGACTGTTTTTCGTGATGGGAGACCAGCACCCGGTGATGGCAGAGGTTTCCGGGGTAGGGCTGTCCTGGCAAGCAGGCCAGGGGGCGTATGTGCCTTTTCGCGGGGACTTGCGGCCCGAAACCGTCTGGCAGGCTTTGGGGCCCTTGTGGTCCGATCCCGGCATCGCCAAAGTGGGTTCCGACCTGAAAGCCGCCATCCTGCTGTCCCACCGCTTCGGCCAGGAGTTGCGCGGCGGCCGGGGCGACATCCTGCTGGCCTCCTATCTCCTCAACCCGGCCCGATACGAACAGACCCTGGAGAACGTGGCCCTGCATTACCTGGGGCTCAACCTGCCAGGCCCCCGGGAATTGGCCGGCCGTCCCCTGGCCGCGGTGCAACTTGAGCCGGCCCTGGCCTGCCAGTATGCCGGGGCCCGGGCCGAGACCGCGTTGACTCTCTGGGCCATCCTGAAGCCGGAGTTGGACCAGGAAGGCCTGGCAGAGCTGTACCAGGATTTGGAGCTGCCCCTGTTGGGGACCCTGGCCCGCATGGAAGAGATGGGCATTGCCCTGGACCAGGAGTTTCTGCAGCGCTTCGGCCGGGATCTGGAAACGGAGATGCAGCGCCTGGAGGGGGAAATCTTTGGGCTGGCCGGGGAGGAGTTCCTCATCCAGTCCCCCCAGCAACTGGGCCGCATCCTCTTTGACAAATTGCGGCTCACCCCCCAGAAAAAGACCAAGGGCAAGGCCCTGTCCACCGATGTGGAGGTGCTGCAGGCCCTGGCGCCGGCACACCCGCTGCCGGCCAAGGTCCTGGAATACCGGACCATGGGGAAACTCAAGTCCACGTATGTGGACGCCCTCTTGAAACTGGTGAATCCCGCCACCGGCCGGGTCCACACCACTTTCCTGCAGTCGGTGGCGGCCACCGGCAGGTTGTCCAGCCGGGACCCCAACCTGCAGAACATCCCGGTGCGGGGGGAGTTGGGCGGCCAGGTGCGCCAGGCCTTTGTGGCTCCCAAGGACCGCGTCTTTCTCAGCGCCGACTACTCCCAGATGGAGCTGCGGCTCCTGGCCCACTTTTCCCAGGACCCGACCCTGGTCAAGGCCTTCCAGGAAAAGGTGGATATTCACCGACAGACCGCGGGGGTGGTTTTTAACATTCACCCGGAGTTGGTGAGTGGCGAGATGCGGCGCCAGGCCAAGGTGGTCAATTTCGGCATCATCTACGGCATGAGCCCCTTCGGGCTGGCCAAGCAGCTGGGAGTCAGCACCCGGGTGGCCCATGATTTCATCCAGCGGTATTTCGCCAAATACTCCCGGGTGCAGGCCTACCTGGACGGCACCCTGGAGCAGGCCCGGAAGCAGGGCTGGGTCACCACCCTGCTGGGGCGCCGGCGCCAGATTCCCCACATCAACAGCAGCAATCGCCTCCTGCGCCAGGAGGCGGAGCGCAGCGCCATCAACACTCCCCTCCAGGGCACCGCCGCGGACATCATTAAAAAGGCCATGGTACGGTTGGATGCAGTCTTACCGGACCGGGGCCTCTCCGGCCAGATGCTCCTGCAACTCCACGACGAACTCCTGTTTGAGGTGCCGGAAGCTGAGTTGGCCGAGACCGCCAAGCTGGCCCGCCAGGTGATGGAGAACGCGGCGCCGGTCACAGTGCCCCTCACGGTGGACCTGCGCACCGGCAAGAACTGGGGGGAGATGTCTCCCTATGGGAAGAAATTGGATTAGGCGGATAAACCATTATTTCACATCTATTCAAGAAGTTAGACATGACAGCCATCAGGGATTTGGTAAAATTTAAAAATTTCCCTTGATATTTTCTCCGGGATATTTATAGTTAGCCTGAGTCAAGGACTTCTATGCCCAAGCCAGTAAACGAAAAAAAATTTTCGGAGGGCATAATTTTTCTTGATATTTGTCCGCCACTATTATTAAATGTGGGCAATCTTACTAACCTTTAACCATCTCTTTGAGAAGGGGGGATAGATGATGAGGAAAGCTTTGGTGAGGAAGGGCTTTGCTTTGGCCATTCTCATGGCGTTTGTCCTCGCCATGGGAGCGGGCTGCTGCGACACCTGCAAGAAAAACGTAGACGAAGCCAAGATGTACGCCGATCAGGCGGCGGCTTCGGCTGCGAAAGCAGACAGCGCGGCACGGAACGCCGAAATGGCGGCGGCAGACGCGAAAGCTTCGGCTGACAAAGCTGAAGCCGCGGCTGATCGGGCAGAGGCTGCAGCGGCAAAAGCTGAGGCCTGCCTGATGAAGAAGATGCGGAAGTAGCACCTGGGGTTGACTAGCAAATGGAGAGTGTAATTCTCTCTCCGAAAGGGGGTAATCGATGAGGAAGGCGATGAGAAAAGGCTATGCCTTGGCTCTCCTCGCGGTCTTTGCCCTGGTGCTGGGAGGTGCTGGCTGCTGCCAAACGTACTATGATCAGTGCAAAATGTACATGGAGCAGGCAAAAGCTTCTGCAGATCGGGCAACCGCGTCGGTAGTAAAGGCTGAAGCGGCCGCACAGGATGCCAAAGTCCCCGTACCTCGCGCTTCCGCTGCGGCCAACAAGGCTGAAGCGGCTGCCGCCCGGGCGGAAGACGCGGCGGAAAAAGTGTGCGCCAAGGTTAAAATGAAGAAGGGCAAGGCTAAGAAAGCCAAAAAGGCCAAAGCCAAAAAAGCCAAACCAGCGGCGAAGTAATTCATCACCGTAGTTATTTGGGTTATTAACCCTTGGTACCAAGAGTCAGAGGGTGTGGGGGGCGCGTGCGCCCACTACACCTTCTGTCTTTTGGGGCAGCGGTCTTCCCCCTCTCTTGCCGCTGCCATCCCTCTCCTCTGGTTTTCCACCCAGGACCTTGCCTGGATAACCCGGTAAATGCCGGGAATCTCCCGGCAATCTTCTAAACCCCCGGGCCAGGCGAGTACTCCGCGGCAGACCTGCCCCAGGTCGCTGGAGGCAGACCCGGGGCAAACCTCCTGCCGGGAGGCTACCGCCAGAGAGCCCATTCCCGCCCCCTCCGGATACCCTGATTGGAGGTGGGGGCCCGGGCCAGGCCCCGGCCTTTGACCGCGATGGGGTATTAATACCGAGTTTCATTCAAAGGGATATTCTTCTGTAGGGGGGCCCATGTGTCCGCCCCAGGCGGGCGCACTCGCAGTTGCGCCCCTGCAAGAAATAGTTTTTTGGCTGCGAATTGGTATAAGAGACTAAGGGGGGCTCCCAGGACGCTTCCTGAAAGCCGCCTGGGGATTTTGCGGTGGGGAGGGGGGCCCAGCCCCCCTCCCCGAAGCTCTTGGGAGGCTGATCTTCTTTTGTTACAGCGGCCGACTGGGGGTGAAGCTGCCGGAACCTTCCGCTGATTTGGTGACGTCCACCGGCATGCCGTCCTGCTCCTCCACCGTCTGCATCACCCTGCGCATGTCCACCTGGTCCGCCAGGCCGCGCTGCTCCAGCAGGTTCAGGACGTGCAGGATCATGGAGCGGATCTTGTAATAGACGTCCTCGTGCACCGAGAGAAAGATGCGGCCCTGGCGGAAGCCGACCTTGGCGGGTTCGTAGATGTACTCCACAGTGGTTCCCACCGGCACCAGAGGGAACAACTTTTTGATGTGCTCCGGGTACATGCGGGTGCAGCCGTGGCTCACCAGGCGCCCCACCCCCAGGGGCATGGCGGTGCCGTGGATGCCGTAATCCCCCCAGGACAGGGTGAGTTTATATGCCCCCATGGGATTGTCTTCGCCCGGAGGCATCACCGCCATGCCGTATTTCGCCTGCAAGGACTTGGGGATGTGCCAGGCCGGGTTGACCTTCTTTTCTATGACCCGGAAGTTGCCCGAAGGGGTCTTGAAGTCCAGCACTCCCATGCCGATGGGGAAGGTGTAGACCTGGGTTTCGTTCTTAATGAAGTAATAGAGGCGCATCTCCCCGGTGTTCACGATGATTTGCTTGCCGCGGCTGTCAGGCGCGATCCAGAGGGTGGGAATGGTCATCTCCGCGCCCACCGGCGGCAGGAAGGGGTCCCAGTAGCGGTACTTGACCCCGATCTCGGAGTAGCCCAGGCCAAAGTGCCGGGCGATTTCCAGGAGGTCGTCCCCTTTTTTGATGCGGTAATGCTGGAGGTGACCCACCACCGTCACCGCCTGGGGATCCACTCCGATTCTGGTGTTCGGCCGGTGCATAGGGTAAGGCCCCGCGGCCCAGGCCGAGCCGGCGGAACTTACCAGCAGCAGAACAAACAGGGCTGACGTCAACTTGCGCATGTCTTACCCCCGGGCTTCTCTGAAGGGTTTTAAACTGGAGGAGAAAGGCGGCGCCATCACTCCTTTCTCGGTGATGATCCCGGAAATCAACTCGTTGGGAGTAACGTCGAAGGCCAGGTTCAGGGCCGGGGCCCCGGCCGGGGCCACCGCCTGGCCCCAGAGATGGGTTACCTCTTCTGCGGCCCGCTCTTCCACCGGGATGTGGTCGCCGTCGGGGATGGAAAAATCGAAGGTGGACAAGGGCGCGGCCACATAAAAGGGGATGTCGTGATGGTGCGCCAGGACCGCCAGGCTATAGGTGCCGATCTTGTTGGCGGTGTCGCCGTTGCCGGCGATGCGGTCCGCCCCCAGGATGACCATATCCACCTTTCCCTGGTGCATCAGGGTGGCCGCGGCGCCGTCGGGGATCAGGGTGTAGGGGATTCCCAGTTTGCCCAATTCCCAGGTGGTGAGGCGGGCTCCCTGGAGCAAGGGTCGGGTTTCGTCCACCCACACGGAGAACCGTTTCCCCGCCTCCCAGGCAGCCCGCATGACGCCCAAGGCGGTGCCGTAGGCCCCGGTGGCCAGGGCCCCGGTATTGCAGTGGGTGAGGAGGCGCTGGCCGTTATGGATCAGAACCTGGCCGTGCTGCGCCAGATGGCGGCAGGTGGTCTCATCTTCCTTGAGGATGGCCTGGGCTTCGGCCACCAGGCGCTCCCGCAGGGCGGCCACCGGTTCGCCGGCGTGGGCCCGGGCCACCTCCTCCATGCGCTTCAGGGCCCAGAAGAGATTCACCGCGGTGGGCCGGGCCTGGGCGATCTCCCGGCAAATCTCCCGGAACCGGGTCTGAAACTCCCGGGGGTCCGAGGTATCCAGGTCCAGGGCTCCCAGGGCGGCGCCCATGGCCGCAGCCACCCCGATGGCCGGCGCCCCCCGGATGGCCAACGTGCGGATGGCCTCGATCACCTCCCGGTAATCCCGGATCTCCAGATAGATCTCTTCCCGGGGCAAGCGCCGCTGGTCCAGGAGCTTGACCTTGTCAATGTCCCAACAGATGCTGCAATAGGGGATCATTCAAACTCCGGTTTTCGGTTTTCGGTTTTTAGTTTTTGGTTCATAACCCCCCCCTTTCTAAAGGGGGGCAGGGGGGATTATATGGCCACTAATAATCCCCCTAAATCCCCCTTTAGGAAAGGG
>DASWLF010000155.1:0-4148 GCA_036396255.1 Desulfobaccales bacterium | reverse complement strand
TTTTCGCTCCGAGTAGCAACCTTAGTTAGGCAGGAACAGATAACAACCGCCTGGGCAGTGCGCTTGGGCCAGCGAATCGATAAAACAGAAAGGGGGTGGGGAGATGATTGCTTTATGGGCGATTATGGCCAAAGCCTGAGCCTGAAGCACTCGATGCCGGGGTAGTTACCCTGGCGGCAGAAAATCTATCTCCCCCGAAAATGACGCCTCTGGGGGGATCAAAGGAGGCAATTCATGTCCTTTCTGCGGCAGAACCTTATCCTGTTGGGAGGGGTGGCGGTAGGCCTAATCGGCGCGGTCCTGGTTAAATTCGGTAATCCGGCCAACATGGGCCTTTGTTTTGTCTGTTTTTACCGGGATATGGCGGGCAGCCTGGGGCTGCACCTGAGTCCCTTGGTTCAATACCTGCGGCCTGAAATTATCGGCATCTTCCTGGGGTCCTTCTTGGCGGCCCAGGCCTTTAAGGATTTCAGCCCCCGGGGCGGGTCCGGTCCCGCAGTGCGGCTCCTTCTGGGGATTCTTATCATGGTGGGCGGCCTGATTTTTTTAGGGTGCCCCATCCGGGCCATCTATCGTTTGGCGGGCGGTGACTTGAGCGCCCTGGGCGGACTTTTAGGCATCCCCTTTGGGGCTTACCTGGGAATGGTTTTTCTCACCCGGGGCTACAATCTGGGTCCCACCAGGCCCTTGCCCACCTGGCTTGCCTGGGTGCCCGTGTTTTTCTTCACGGGGCTTTTATTACTGCTTATCGTTAAATTGGGGTGGTTTACTGATTATCCTTTTTTCAGTGTCAAAGGTCCCGGCTCCCAGCATGCGCCGGTCATAATCTCCCTGGCCCTGGGGATGGCGGCGGGAGTCTTGTTCCAGCGGAGCCGGTTATGCCTGTCGGGTGGCTTCCGGGACGTGTTCCTGTTCAACGATTTTCATCTGTTGAAAGGATTCCTGGGCATCCTCATCGGCGCCTTCGTGGGTAACCTGCTGTTGGGGCAGTTTAAGCCGGCATTGGTGGGACCGGTGGCCCACGGCAATTTTGTGGGCAACTTTCTGGGCATGGGCCTCCTGGGCTTTGCGGCGATTTTGCTGGGGGGCTGCCCCATGCGGCAGTTGATCATGACCTGGGAGGCCAACCTGGACTCTTTTATGGCCATTCTGGGGATGTTCATAGGGGCTGGGATCATGCACCGCTTGGGCCTGGCGGCCTCTCCCGCCGGCATTCCCCTGGGGGGCTGGGTGGCTCTGGCCTTGGGGTACGGGGTGGCTTTCACCATTGCCTGGGGTTTTTCCCAGGCTCGCGCCGCCGTAAGGGAAGGGGCCTGAGATGAGCGATATCATCATTGACTGCCGCGGCCTGAGCTGTCCCCTGCCGGTGATGCGGGTCAAGGAAGAGCTGGAAAGGGACCAGGGGCCTTTCACCTTAGTGGTGGACGCCGCCATTTGCGTGGAAAATATTTCCCGCTTTCTGAACTACCAGGGCGTTCCTTTTAAAGTGACTGCCAAAGGGGGGCAGACCCTCATCGAGGTGACCCTCTGAAACAAAGGCCGCCCCGGGGTTTTGCGGGGCGGCCCTACTAGGCAACCGGGAGGCAAGAAACCGAATGCCGGTGGCATCCATAGAAGCAGCAATTGAAGACATCCGCCAGGGGAAGATGATCATCCTGGTGGACGACGAGGACCGGGAGAACGAAGGCGACCTCACCATGGCCGCGGAGCTGGTGACCCCCGAGGCCATCAATTTCATGGCCTGCCACGGGCGGGGGCTCATCTGCCTGGCCCTGACCCCGGACCTGGTGGAAAAACTCCAACTCTCCCTCATGGTGCGGGATAACCAATCGGCCTTCAAGACGGCATTTTGCATCTCCATCGAAGCCCGGCGGGGGGTGACCACCGGGATTTCCGCGGCGGACCGGGCCACCACCATCCTCACCGCGGTGGCCGACCAGGCCCGGCCCGATGACCTGGTGAGCCCCGGCCACGTCTTTCCCCTCAGGGCCCGCAAAGGCGGGGTCCTGGTGCGTACCGGCCAGACCGAGGGCTCGGTGGACCTGTCCCGCCTGGCCGGCCTCAAAGGCGCCGCGGTCATCTGCGAGATCATGAAGGACGACGGCACCATGGCCCGGATGCCGGACCTGGAGGAGTTCGCCCACAAGCATAATCTCAAGATCGCCACCGTGGCGGACCTGGTGGCCTACCGGCTGCGGCATGAGTCTTTCGTGCACCGCCGGGCCACCGTCGGGCTGCCCACCTATTTTGGGGATTTTACCGCCATCGCTTATGACAACGATGTGGACGACAACCAGCACGTCGCCCTGGTGAAAGGCGAGATCACCCCCGAGGAGCCGGTGCTGGTGCGGGTGCACTCGGAATGCGTCACCGGCGACGTCTTTCACTCCCTCAGGTGCGACTGCGGCGACCAGCTGGAGGCCGCCATGCAGATGGTGGAGGCCGAAGGCAAGGGCGTCATCCTATACATGCATCAGGAAGGCCGGGGCATCGGCCTGGTGAACAAGCTCAGGGCCTACGAGCTGCAGGACCAGGGGGCGGACACGGTGGAGGCCAACGAAGCCCTGGGATTCAAGGCGGACCTCCGGGATTACGGCATCGGGGCCCAGATCCTCCGGGACCTGGGGGTGCGGCAGATGCGCCTGATGACCAACAATCCCAAAAAGATCATCGGCCTGGAGGGCTACGGCCTCAAAATGGTGGAGCGGGTGTCCCTGGAGATTCCCCCCAACCGGGTGAATCGCAATTACCTCAAGACCAAGTGCCAGAAAATGGGGCACCTGTTGAAATTGGTGGATTAGAAATAGGGCGAAAAGGCGAAAAGGCGAAAAGAATTTCTTAAAAATAAGTTATTTTCCCTTTCGCCTCTCCGACTTGTTACCTTTTCCCCCATGCCATCGAAAGCGAAGCAGCTTCTCATTTATTATTGAAGTAACCCAATAAGAGGGGGAATGATGCGAACCTTGGAAGGTAAGCTCATCGGCGAAGGGTGGAAATTCGCCATAGTGGTCAGCCGCTTCAACTCTTTCATTACGGAGCGGCTGCTGGAAGGCGCCCTGGACAGCCTGCGGCGCAAAGGGGTCCGGGAGGATGATCTCACCGTGGTGCGGGTGCCGGGGGCCTGGGAGATCCCCCTGGTGGCCAAACGTCTGGCCCAAGCCAACGCCCACCACGCGGTGATCTGCCTGGGCGCGGTGATCCGGGGGTCCACGCCGCATTTCGACTACGTGGCCGCGGAGGTCAGCAAGGGCATCGCCCAGGTGAGCATGGATACCGGGGTGCCCATTTCCTTCGGCATCCTCACCACCGAGACCCTGGAGCAGGCCATCGAGCGGGCCGGCAGCAAGGCAGGCAACAAAGGTTATGCTGCGGCGGAAGCTGCCATTGAAATGGTCAACCTGCTGAAAGAGCTGGGGGCCTGACATTTTTGGCGGCTTATTCCCGTAGCCACTGCCGGGAATGGGCCCTGCAGTTTCTCTATCAGGCCGAGTTTTGCGGCGACCGCCGGCCGGAGGACATCACCTTTTTCTGGCGCCATTTCCAGAAAAGAGAAACGGTGCCGCCTTATTTGCAGGAGCTGGTGACCGGGGTGGCGACTCATCAGGAGGAGTTGGACGCCCTCATCGTCCGCTACTCCGAGCACTGGCGCCTGGAGCGCATGACCGTGGTGGACCGCAACCTCCTGCGGCTGGCTATTTATGAGCTTCTTTACCAGCTGCAGATTCCCCCCAAAGTGGTGATCAACGAAGCGGTGGAGATGGCCAAGCGCTACGGCAGCGAAGCTTCCGGAGCCTTTGTCAACGGTCTCCTGGACCGCATCCGGGAAGCGGTGGGCCGGGAGGTGTGAGAGGTAGTAGTCAGTAGCCAGTAGTCAGTAGTTAGTAGTCAGTAATTCCACTGATAAATAACTGACCCCTGGCCCCTGACCCCTGTATTTAGGGCTTGAATATTCCGATAAAAGACTTATTGATAAACTAACCAAAGTTTGCCATCCTTGGACCAAGGGTTCTGACTGGAAAAGCACTACCAGAGGAGGAGGATGAGATGGCCAGGAGATTGTTGGCACTCGCGGTAATAGTGATTTTCTCAATTTCTTTGGCGGGCTGCGTCACCGAGAGCGGCTACTATTCGCCGGAGCGCTCCGCCGG
>DASWLF010000154.1:0-1513 GCA_036396255.1 Desulfobaccales bacterium | reverse complement strand
CCGGCCCGGGGCGCGGCTCCGTTGATCGGTTACCGCTTCTCCAGGCGGGAAAGGCATCTTCCATCTCCGGCTCCCTTGACTCGCGGGCCCAGGATGACTAACAAATCTTTAATCTCCGTACTGAACTTCTCCTGACCCCTCTTCTGCCGGCTGGCCATCCTTATTACCGGGGAGGAGCAATCAGGTCTGGAAGCGACAGTACAGTTCTATCTATCCATGATTGCGGCTCCGGTGTCCTTGACGGTGGCGGGGGACGCCTGGCAGGCTTGCTTGCCACCCCGGTGCCTGGTTTCAATAACGATGGGAGGAAGTAACCATGGGACTGAAAGAAGCCTATCAAGAAAAGCTGGAGGCCCAGCTAAAAGAGTGGTCCGCCAAACTCAATGAATTGAAGGCCAAGGCCGACAAAGCCACGGCGGACGCCAAGATTAAAATGTACCGGGAGATCGACAACCTGAAGGCCAAAAAGGACGTGGCCCAACAGAAGTTGGACGAAATCAAGGCCGCCGGCGCCGAAAAGTGGGAGAGCCTCAAGGCGGCCTCGGAAAAGACCATGGAAGATTTGAAAAGCAAGTGGGCCAGCGTCAAAGCGAAGTTTCGCTAAGCTGGGGCCTTGACGTCATCCAGGTCTTCAGGGGGTGCCGCCAGGGCAAATCCCCAGCGGAACATCCCATGGAGGGTAGCCTCATGAAACGGCTCGGATTTATCCTAGCAATGGCTTTTCTGCTGATCACCACCGGCTGCGCCTGAGCCGAGTCCCCCCGGGAGAAATTCCCCAAGAGATTCGCCGCCGTCATTACTTCTCCTCAGGTCTGCCGCCTCCTACCGAATCGACCCTGGTTTTCTCACTGAGGCCAATTTTTCTGCGCCGCGATGGCGTCGATTTCCACCGACACCCCCCGGGGCAGGCCCGCGGCCTGGATGGTGGTGCGGGCCGGGGGATGCTGCGGGAAAAACTCGCCGTAGGCCCGGTTGAACTCCTGGAAATCTGCCAGGTCCGCCAGGAAGACGGTGGTCTTGACCACGTCCTTCAAGGTGAGTCCCGCCGCGGCCAGGATCGCCTTGAGGTTGGCGATGACCTGGCAGGTCTGGATGACGATGTCTCCTGCCACCAGGCGCCCCTGGGCGTCCAGGGGAATCTGGCCGGAGACGAACACCAAGGGTCCCACGGCCAGGGCCTGGGTATAGGCGCCGCTGGGGGCCGGGGCTTGATCCGTAGAAATGACGACTTTTTTCATTTTGGTTACCTCTTGAAGTTGTGGTCGCAACTGGACCGGGCTGCTCAACCGCTACAAAAGACTTGAAGAATCCTACTACTTTTGCTAATGGTAAGGAAAAATTCAGGAGGACGGCCATGGGGCTGCGGTTAAAATGCCCGGGGTGCCAAGCGACAAATCCCCTTTCGTTACGGGTCTGTCCCGTTTGTGGACATAGCCTGGATAATCTTCCCCCGGAACAGCGGGTTTATGTCATAGAGCCCCTGGGGGCTCCCAGCCCGAAACCGTCTTCGCCT
>DASWLF010000153.1:0-4318 GCA_036396255.1 Desulfobaccales bacterium | reverse complement strand
GGCTTCCGGGGTCAAGAGGCCGTATTTGCCCGCGGCCATGGCCGCGCAGCCCGTGGACAGCACGATGACGTCATTTTTGATCAGCTCTTTGATCAGCACCATGTGGGAGGTGTCCTGGGCGGTGCGGCAGTTGTTGCAGCCCACCACGCCGGCTATGCCCCGGATGCGGCCGTTGATGACGTTGTCGTTCAGGGTGTAATAGGAGCCCCGGATGCTGCCCCCCAACAGGTACTGGATGGTCTCGTAGGAGAAGCCGACGATGGTGGGGGAGCTGTGCGACGGGATCATCACCGGCGCCTTGCGGTTGGGATAATTGTCAATGGCTACCCGGATCACCTTCCGGGCCACGTCCAGGGCATGGTGCTCGTCGAAGGCGATGTGCTCCGCCAGCGGCATCTTGGCCCGGTCGTCGGTGGTGATGATCTTGGTGTGGTAGCACTTGGCCACGTTTTCTAAAGCCTGCATCTCGCACTGCACGTCCACCACCAACGCGTCCACCGCGCCGGTGATCACCGCCAGTTCCTGGTGCAGGTAGTTGCCGGCCACCGGCACCCCGTGGCGCATGAGCACCTCGTTGGCGGAGCAGCACATGCCGGCCAGCTGGATGCCCTTGGCCCCCTTGTTCTGGGCGTACTGGATGAGCTCCGGCTCCTGGGCCGCCACGTACAGCATCTCCGGCAGCAGGGGCTCATGGCCGTGCATCACCACGTTGACGTGATCCTCTTTCAGCACCCCCAGGTTGATCTCGCCGGCCACCGGCACCGGGCACCCGAAGAGGATGTCCTGGAGGTCGGTGGAGATCATGGAACCGGCCCAGCCGTCGGCCAGGGCGCAGCGGGTGGACTGCTTGATGAGGTTGTGGTAGTCCTGGTCCACTCCCATGTGGGTGCGGTGCATCAGCTCCACCACCTCGATGTCGATGCCCCGGGGCACCACGCCCATTTTCCGCCATATCTCCTGGCGCTTCTTGGGGGCCCGGCGCACGTAAGTGATCTCGCCCTCTTGCTGGCCGAACTCGGCCAGGACCTTGGGGCCCAGTTCTTTGGCGATGTCCTCGGCCGGGCGGGATTTGGCCTCTTCGCCTTCGCCCACGGTGATGGGCACGTCCCAATCCCGGGCCACGCGGCGCAGCTTGGCCACGTCCTTGATCTTGTAGCCCTGGGTGCGGCCGTGGGCCACTTCGATGAACAGCTTGGCCACCCCCCGGGCGTGGTCGCTGTGGGCGGAGGTGCCGGCGGCCACCATGCGGGCGAAGTTCCGGGCCACGATGGTCTCGGCGGTGGCGCCGCACAGGCCCATGCGCTGTTTCTTCTCTTCTCCGGTCTCTTCCCCCGCCTTCTTCTTGGGCTTGGGCACCCGGCAGGGCCCCTGGGCGCAGATGCGGCAGCAGGCCCCCTCCTCCCCGATGGGACAGGGTTTCATGGTTTTGGCGCGGTCAAAAATCGTCTCAATGCCCTCGGCCTGGGCCTTCTTGAGCATCTCCTGAGCCGCGGGGTCCATCGATAATTTTTCCAGGTCTAGTTCAGCCATTAAAATTTCCTCCAGTTTCTTACTTTAAGAGATGACCTTCATGGCCCCTCTTGGGAAACAGAGCCGACAGCCGTTGTTAACTTCCGGATAACGCAATGATAGAATGGGCTGGGCTCTGGGTGCGAAGGTAAGTCTGCTCCAGGTTACCGCGGGCGCCTCAGCCGGCCAGTTCCTGGATGATGGTTTTGGTAAATTTCACCGCCTCCGGATGGCGCATGATGAGCAGGTCGCTTCCGGCCAGCAGCAGGTCGACGGCAGTGATGGCCTCCATCAGGATGCCACGCTTGGTCTGGTCGCCCAGTTGGGGGGCCTCTTCGTTGCTCTGTTTGCATTCCTTGACTTTCCAAACTTCCTGCCCCACGTAGTTGACGATGGGCAGCTGCAGTTTGTCGTCTTCCTGGGTGAGGGCGGCCATGCGGTCCCGTTCCATGACCGAATAGGTGTACTCCATGCCGTACCCCAGACCGCCGGTGGTGGGATCCACCAGGATATGGCTGTCCTTGACCCCCAGTTGCCCCAGCAGGATGTTCAACTGCTTGGCCAGGTTGACATCGATGGGGGAGTTGGCGATCACCGTGTGGTTGTAAGCCAGGGCGGCGGCGCCGATTTTCTTGTAATTCTTGTCCTGCACCGGGCCGATAATGAGGTTTTTGTCGGCGCAGGCCTCGGCCACCGCGGGCAACACCTCGGCGTCCTTTTCCACATTGCCGGTGCCGAAAACGATCAGCGGCACATCAAAGGCGTCGGCCAACTTCTTGGCGATAGCCGCGGCCGCCTCCGGGGAGGCGTTTTCCCCGTTGGGGTCGGTGCTCATCAGGACCAGGGCGATGGCTTCGGCCCCAAACTCCTTGATGCACTTCTGGGCCCAGGCCACCGGGTCCTTGGCCACGTCCTTGATGGGTTCATAACAGGGAGCCGCCCATTCTTCTCCCGGGTCCATGTCCCACACTTCCATAGCAATCCGGGGCTGGTGGGGCATGGCCCCCTCAAATACATAAAAGGGGTAGGAGGTCTCTCCTCCCAGGGTGATGGCCTTAGCGCCTTTGCCGATGGTTACCGTTTTAATTGCGCCAGAGTAAACCTGTTTGGGAATCTCGAAAGCCAAGGTAGTTCCCTCCTTATTTTTCCGGGTTTGCCGGCAACGTTACGGACTTGAACCTGGATAGGTATAAACATTGTGAAAATAATAATTTATTGGTCATCCTGTCAAGCAAAAAATCACCTTCACACCCCGCGGTTATCAGGTTTTAAGAAATTAATCGGGGAAAGATGGCGTAAGCTGCTTGTAATGCAGGAGAATCAGCGGGAAGCTGGTAGGTGGGTCGCCCCTGGCCGTCGAACTCGGCGATGAGGGGGTCTTCCGGAATGAGGCCGGCCAGTTCCAGGCCCTGGGTGTCGATTTCCGCCGCGGCCCTGGAGCTGAGGCCGTCCACCACCCGGTTGACGATGAGCACCGGCCGCCCCACCACGATTTTCAAGGAGTGGGCCAGGTCCTTGAGGCGGCGGGCCGCCTGGATGCCCCGCCAAGAGGGATCCGAAACCAGCACCAACAGGTCCACTTCGTGGGTGGTCAGGCGGCTCATGTGCTCCATGCCCGCCTCGTTGTCCATGAGAATGTACGGGTAGTTTTTGGCCAGAACGTCCATGAACCGGGCCACCATGTGGTTGGCGGCGCAGTAGCAGCCGGGGCCTTCCGGCTGGCCCATGCTCAGGAGGTCAAAGCCGTCGGCCTCCACCAGGGCCTGGTTGATGCGCATCTCGATGAGCTGGTCCTTGGTGATGTCCACCAGGCCGCCGCCCTTTTTCATCTCCTCCCGGGCCTGGCCCACCGTCTGCTCCACCGTCAGTCCCAGCACCTCGTTGAAATTGCTGTTGGCGTCAGCGTCCACCGCCAGCACCGGTTTTTTGCCGTGTTCCACCAGGTAGCGCAGCAGCATGCCAGCCACGGTGGTCTTGCCGGTGCCGCCTTTGCCGGCCATGGCGATCAGGAAACTCACGGGGCGCCTCCACTTTGGTGAAACTCTTCACAATTATATGACATATTGCCTGCCGCGTCAATCATGGGCTTCGCGCTTCACCGGGGCTTAGAAGCCGGTGGTTTACGTGCAGAGACTAGCCGGCGGTCGGCAGCTCGCCGGGAATAATGGGACAAAATGCTTGCGCCGCCCGGGCCAGAAAATTATAATTTTCCAAGCTGCTCGCCACCCCTGCCACCTCTTCTGGGGGATCGTCCAACGGCAGGACAGCGGCCTTTGGAGTCGCCGATGGAGGTTCGAATCCTCCTCCCCCAGCCACTTCACCCGACAAATTAGCTTCCAGGCCCATGACCCCGCAGGCTTAAGGACCTGCGGGGTTTTTTCTGGCAAACGGCTACCGGAGGTTGACAAAAACCGCCAGGACCGGGGTGTAATTGTACCTGGCGTTTTTCCCCCACAGGTCGAGGACCACCCCGCCGGCGAAGGACAGGTCGTCGCTGACGATAAATTCCAGGGCGGGTAAGAGGCTCATGAGGGCCCCGGGGGGTTGGTTGGCCCGGGGGCCCAGGAGGCGCCCCCCGTCATAGAAGCTGACGTACTCCAGCAGGAAAACCAGGCGCTGATTGAGAGGGTATTCCGCCGCCAGGTTAAGGATGACCTGGTCCCGGTAGTGTCGCCGCTGCCCGGCCACGGTGGCGTCGGTGGACATGGAGTACCAGAGATTACCGTAAAGCAACACCGGGGCCAGGTACTTATAGACATTGATCCCCGGCGTGAAGGTATAGGCGCCCCGGCCCAGCTGATCGGTCCCC
>DASWLF010000152.1:0-2061 GCA_036396255.1 Desulfobaccales bacterium | reverse complement strand
CCAATTACAACGCCCGGCCCCGGGTGCCCGAAATCTTGGTGCATGAACGGGATTTTTATGTTATCAGAAAACGGGAGACTTACCGGCAGCTTATCTGGGGGGAGCGCATCCCCGAGTTCCTGAAATAGGTGCGGGCGGTTGGAGAACCGCCCCTACAAACACCTGGTTCCCAAGCTCCCGCTTGGGAACCCCTTTTGGCGCAAAGCTCCTGCTTTGCATATTCCTGGGGTAAATTAATGCCGCCAACCGACTGGCTTAGGTGATTAATGGAAGGTAAATTCATTAAAACTTATGCCTGGATTTCCTTGCTAATTTTCATCTTCCTCTGGCTGGCTGTAATTTTACTCATTCATCTTTATTTTGATAATTTCTTTATTAAGTGCATCCTTAGTGGCTTGCTATTTTTCTTTTTATTAATATTCACGGCTGGCTAAGCTCCAAAATCACCAAATTGATATAAGGCGTCCAAGCAGAGCTTGGACCAAAAATAGCGTTCCCAAGCAGGAGCTTGGGAACGAGTATTGGAGTTACCGAACCTCATCATAATCCCCCTAAATCCCCCTTTAAAAAAGGGGGACTTTAAATCACTGCTTCATTATTCTCCCCTTTGCTAAAGGGGGGTCAGGGGGGATTTTAAAGCTGGAGTACCATGGGTTTGAAAAACGCCCGCATCCCCTTTTACAAGATGCACGGCGGGGGCAATGATTTTGTCCTCATGGACCACCGGGCCCGGTTTATCCCCGAGGCCGAACAGCCCCGGTTCGCCCGCCAGGTCTGCGTGCGCCAGATGGGGGTGGGGGCCGACGGCCTGATCCTCATCGAGGACTCAAAGAAGGCCGACTTCAAGTGGCGCTTTTACAACGCCGACGGCTCCGAGCCGGAGATGTGCGGCAACGGCGGACGCTGCGCCGCCCGCTTCGCGGTGCTGAACGGCATCGCCCCGGCAGCACTCTCTTTTGAAACCCTGGCCGGCATTATCCAGGCGGAGGTTAGCCACCGCCGCGTCAGGCTGGCCCTCACCGGGGTGGGCGAGGTCAAGTTGCATACCAGCATCGCCCTGGAGGAAGAGACCCTGGTGGGCCATTTCATGCGGGTGGGGGTGCCCCACGTGGTGGTGCCGGTTAAGGACCTGGAGTCGGCGCCGGTGACCCGCTGGGGCCGCCTGGTCCGGTTCCATGCCATGTTCCAGCCCGCGGGCACCAACGTCAATTTTATCACCCTTAAAGGGCCCCGGGACCTGGAAATCCGCACCTACGAGCGGGGGGTGGAGGACGAGACCCTAGCCTGCGGCACCGGCGCGGTGGCCGCGGCCCTCATCGCCGCCCGCCTGGGCCAGGCCGTTTCCCCGGTGACCGTACACACCCGGGGCGGCGAGGCCCTGACCGTGTACTTCAAGTCCCAAGGAGAGGCTTTTACCGACATCTACCTGGAAGGCGACGCGGTCGTGGTCTACCAGGGAGAACTGTGGGTCGATGAACTCAAGTAAGGAGGGAGAGTCATGTTGAAGGGCGCCTTTACCGCAATCGTTACTCCCTTCAAGAACGGCCAACTGGACGAAGAGGCCTATCGGGAACTCATCGAGTTCCAGATCAAGGGAGGCATCCATGGCATCGTGCCGTGCGGCACCACCGGCGAGTCCCCCACCCTGTCTCACGCCGAACACAAGCGGGTGGTGGAGACCTGCATCGACCAGGTAAAAAAGCGGGTTCCGGTCATCGCCGGCACGGGCTCCAACAACACCGCCGAGGCCATCGAGCTGACCAAGCACGCCGAGGCCGCCGGGGCGAATTATGCCCTGATGATCACTCCTTACTACAATAAACCGACCCAGGAAGGGCTGTTTCAGCATTATAAATCCGTGGCCAACGTGACCAGGATCCCCATCGTGGTCTACAACGTGCCGGGGCGCACCAGCCTCAACCTGCTGCCGGAAACCATGGCCCGCCTGGCGACGCTTCCCAATATCGTGGGCCTCAAGGACGCCACCGGGGACCTGAAGCAGGGCGCCAAAACCCTGGAGTTGTGCGGCGACCGGATCACGGTGCTCTCCGGCGACGATTT
>DASWLF010000151.1:0-3253 GCA_036396255.1 Desulfobaccales bacterium | reverse complement strand
CATCCAGCACCGGCACCCCGGATACCCCCCGGCGTCCCATGATGGCCGCCACCTCCGCCAGGGGCGTGTCGGGATGCACATAAGCCACCTCCCGGGTCATGATCTCCCCCGCGGTTAGCGAGCGGCTGAGGCGCTCCAGGGCCCGTCGGTAGGCCAGATAGTAAACCTCTTTAAAGTCCCCGGGGGTGATGTCCAGGTATCCCGGGATTTGCTTCATGGCCTCG
Organism: Desulfobaccales bacterium; assembly: GCA_036396255.1. Lineage (GTDB taxonomy): Bacteria > Desulfobacterota > Desulfobaccia > Desulfobaccales > 0-14-0-80-60-11 > DASWLF01. The sequence continues at coordinate 3,029 of DASWLF010000151.1, read as the reverse complement.
TAAATGTCCTCATCTTTGAGGGCCAGGCCCGGAGGGAGCCCGCTCCCCTGCTTCCCAGTTTCTTCCGACATAGGCAACCCCTTTCATCAGAAGATGATTGCAGCCAGGTTTCTGAAAATCATGCTGCGCCCGGCAAAAAATCCCACTGTTTCCAACGGTTGAGACCATTGGCCAGGGCCAGCGGGACAGTAATAACCAGTCTTTATAAAGCCGGCTGGACCCCATGCCTGCAGAGTGAATATGGGTTATTTTCATTTAGGGGCGCAATTTCTGGCGGCCCCGGGTGCAGGAGAAATCATCCCACCCCAGCTACTTTTGAACGCAACCGGATATGAGCCGCAGCCGGGCCAGGCGTTCAAAAGAACTCAGGTTTATGCAAAAGCGCTGCCGGAAAGGAGGAAAGGGGGTTCGACCACCCCCTTTCCCATGACCTAGGAAGCGGCGTGTTCTTTCTTGTAGAGCGGCGACATGTCCCGCAGGGTCTGGACGATGCCGGGCATCACTTCGATGACCTTGTCGATGTCGGCTTCGGTGTTTTCCCGGCCCAGGGTGAAGACCAGGGTGCCTTGGGCCAGGGCGAAGTCCAGCCCGGTGCCGATGAGCACGTGGGAGGCCCGCAGCGACCCCGAGGCGCAGGCCGAGCGGGTGGCCACGACGATGTTCTCGTCGTCCAGCATGAGCATCAGGCTCTCGCCTTCGACGTATTCCACGGACATTGACAGGAGATGGGGCAGGCACTGGGTGGGGTCCCCGTTGATCTTGATATCCGGGATGCGCTGCAACAGCCCCGTGGCCAGGCGCTCTTTCAATGCCCGGAGTCGGGGCACCCGCTCGGGCATCTCCAGGCGCGCCATTTGCGCGGCCATCCCCAGGCCCACGATGCCGATGAGGTTTTCGGTGCCGGCCCGGCGCTTGTTTTCCTGGAGGCCGCCGTCTATCAAGGGCCACACCGGGGTCCCCTTCTTGAGGTAGAGGGCCCCCACCCCCGGCGGGCCGTAAAACTGGTTGGCCGCCAGGCTCAGCAGGTTCACCCCCAGCTGCTCCACGTCCACCGGGATGACCCCCACGGCCGCCACCGCGTCGGTGTGCATCACCACCTTGTGCTTCTTGGCGATCCTGGCGATGTCGGCGATGGGTTCGATGGTGCCGATCTCGTTGTTGGCCAGCATGACGCTGATGAGGATGGTGTCGGGGGTGATGGCCTTCTCCACCGCCCCGGGGTCTACCAGCCCGTAATGATCCACGTCCAGGGAGGTAACCCGGTAGTCCAGGAGGCGCAGGGTCCGGAGCGAGTTCAGCACCGCTTTGTGTTCGATGTTGGAGGTGATGATGTGGCGGCCCTTCTCCCTAAGGCCGATGGCCGCCCCCTTGATGGCGTGGTTGATGGACTCGGTGCCGCCGGAGTTGAAGACCACTTCCTTGGGGTCCGCGGCATTGATGAGGGCGGCCACCTGCTGCCGGGCCTCTTCCAGGGCCTGGGCCGCCGGATGCCCCACCTGGTGGTCGCTGGACGGGTTGCCGAAGACAGTCTCCATATAGTTGATCATCGCCTCTTTCACTTTGGGGTGTAGAGGCGTGGCGGATAGATGGTCCAGGTAAATCAGTCCCATGGGGGTATCCTTTTCAGCCGGCTGGGGTTATTAGTGATCGTGCTCGTGGGGCAAATCCGACCCGCAAAAGATGCACAGAGGGGCCTCTTCTTGAACCTCTTTCTGGCAGTAAGGGCAATAGCAACCCTCGCCCTTTTGCGTGAGATGCGGCTCCCGGTCCGCTTCCCGGCTGGCTACTTTGCCCGACTTGCGGTCCAGATAATTCTTGATGGCGGAGTGCAGGGCATCGGCCCCCAGGTTGGAGCAATGGAGCTTGTTGGGGGGCAGGCCGCCCAGGGCTTGGGCCACATCCGCATTGGTGATCCGCATGGCCTCTTCTAAGGTCTTGCCCTTGGCCATTTCGGTGATCATGCTGGAAACCGCGATGGCGGCGCCGCAGCCGAAGGTCTTGAACTTCACGTCGGCCAGGCGGTTGTCATTCACTTTGATATAGACGTTCATCATATCCCCGCACACCGGGTTGCCCACCTCGCCCACCCCGTCGGCATTCGTGATCTCTCCCACATTGCGGGGATTCTTAAAATGGTCCATAACGATATCGGAATAGGCCATAATACACTCCGTTACAAGTAATGGATTTCAACAAAATGTTGTTTATTTAATATAAGAAATAGAAAATAAAGGTCAAGGAGAAAGGGGGGAGCCGCGCTGCCAGCCCGAGTTGCTCCCGGCCGGAGCTTTTGCAATTAAGTTCATTTACCTCTGGCCGACGGCCATGTGTTTCAATACTTTCGACTTTAAGATGGGTCTTTTTTAATATTAAGGCTGCGGCAATATTGCCTGGGTTTTAGAGAATAATTATTTTTAATCAGTAGTGTCCGGCAAGCTTATTGCTAAGACGCCGGTTTTAGATACCTTTTCAATAAGTCAGATCTAATTATCCTGTGGAATTTCCAAGATATTTCCCCTCTCCCCCCTTGGGGGGGAGAGGGCAGGGTGAGGGAGGGTGTCAACCAACAAAGCCACCCCTCACCCCAACCCTCTCCCCTCGCAGGGGAGAGGGGGTTTTTGCTGCTGCCGGTTTCAGACTACGCCGCTCCCGGCTAAAGCCCTGCGCCTCCATTTTTCGTTTTCAATCTGCCACCGCTCACGCAAAATCTCTGCCGGACACTACTGATTTTTAATTATAAAGTTATAATTTTAATCTGGCTGAGAGTGGGTAACCGGACGAGGCGTTCCGGAACCTCCGGTTGGGTCGGCAAGCACCCCCCCTACCGGGGCCCGCAAACCGGGGCGCTCACCTGCTGGCCCCATCAGAGCCAGGAAGGTGGACCAGGAGGTCTTGAGATGTGGTTGCATTGTTCCCGGGCTCTGGCGATTTTTGCCCCCCAGGGCATTAAGATGGAAAGCGCCGCCCCGGGGGAGATGCAGTGGGACGAACATGGCGGCACCTTTGTGCTGCGGGTGGGCGGGCTGGAG
>DASWLF010000150.1:0-7284 GCA_036396255.1 Desulfobaccales bacterium | reverse complement strand
CCCCCAGCGTCTTCATCCTGTTCAGCATCCTGGGGGGTATCACCTACTTCGGCATGATCGGCTTCATCCTGGGGCCCCTGATCCTCTCCTTTCTCCTGTCGCTGCTCAGGATTTACCAGAAAACCATCCTGGCCCAGCCGGCCCCGGCGGCGGCCGTGGCGGAAGCCAATAAACCCGTTCCCGGAGCCAGGGAGGGGATTTGAAACCGAATCCTGAGAAAAAGTAAGGGCGTGATTAATCACGCCCTTGAAGACGCCATGAATTGCGCCCCTACCTTAAATTACAAAAAGCGGGGCGGGTGTCACACCCGCCCCGGAGGTTGTTCCTGCCCGGTGCTGAGCCGGTACCTGGTCAACCCGTCAAGGCCAGCTCCTGTTTGATCTCGGAGAGGTCCAGTTCCCCCAGAAAAGCCGGGGCCCGGGACTCCAACTGCTCGATCTCCTGCTGCACCAGCTCCTTTTCCAGGTGCCGGTCCTCGTGGATGAATTGGCAGTATTCCTCGAATAATTCCTTTTTCAAACCCGGGGAGAAGATCGGTTCCTTCTGGAATTTTTCCTCCAGGCTCAGGATGTTGTCCAGCAGATAGAAGTAGATGGAGCGGGCTTCGGCCAGGCGGCCGGTTTGGGCCAGGCGGTCGGCCCGGGCCTGGGCCCGGCGCAGCTTGCTCTCCGCCTCCGCCAGGGCGCCGGCCTCCTCGGAGATCTCCTCCACCACCCGGTCGATGGATTCCAGGATATCGTCCAGCCCCACGTCTTCCTCCTTCAAGACGCTGCGCACCTCCGGGACCCGGTCCGCCAGGTCCATGATGATGTCCACCAGCTCTTTCTTGGAGTACTTTTTCAACCGTTCCTTGAGTTCCCCCTGGCCCAGAAACTTCGCCTGGTCCTCGGACCAGGCCCGGAGCAAGGCCAGGACGTGGGAGCAAAGCTCGCCGCCCTCCATCTGGGGACAGGAGCAGATATAGGTCATCTGGTCATTCTGGATCTTCACTTCCACCTGGAAGGGCGCCTCATCCACGACCACGCCGCGCAGGCGGTCGGGCAAACGATATCCATGCCTGACCTGTTGGTTCTGGACAAAGGTCCGGGCCCGGGCATTATTTTCCGGCGTCCCGATCTGGTCCAGCGTCTGGGCGTCCAAATCTTCAAAGCGCATGTCAGTCCATCAATTCCTTGATTATTTTCTTAAAATTTAACACATTACCCAAACTTGGCAACCAATTAATGTCCTCCGGGAGGGGTTTCCAGCAAATTTTTTTTAAGAATCAAAGTAGGCCTGGCTCTGGCGAGAAAGGTGGTTGAGGCGGCCTTCCAGTTCCCGGCGCCAGGGTTCCAGGGCGGGCCCCCGAGCCGCAGCCGGGACGGTAAGCGGTTCGCCCACCAGCAAGGCCAGGCGGCTGAAAGGCAGGGGCAGTTCAAAGCGGTCCCAGGTCTGGAAGGTAATCTTATGGCGGCAGGCCACCGCCAGGGGCAGGATGGGAACCTGGGTCTCCCGGGCCAGGTAGAGGGGCCCTTTTTGGGCCACCCGGGCCGGGCCCCGGGAGCCGTCGGCCACCAGGCCGCAACTGTGGCCCCGGCGCACGTAGGCGGCCATACGCTGCAAGGTCTGGACTCCGCCCTTGCGGCGGGATCCGGAGCAGACAATGAAGCCCAGCTCCCGAGCCACCTGGGCAATGAATTCCCCGTCCCGGCTGGGGCTGGCCATGAGCACCGGGGGCGGCAGCTCGGGCAAAAAATGGGCCGCGTAATAATAGAGCGGGAAAAGGAGATGGCAGTGCCAGGCGGCGAAGAGCACCGGGGCGCCGCGGCGCATCAGGTGCACCCCCTGGGGGTTCCCCACCATTTCCGCGGGGCAGGTGCGCAGGTAGAGCTGCACCAACTTCCGGGCCAGAGCCGGGGCCCGGCGCTGCCAGAAGGGGTGGTCCCAACGAAGTTTCATATTAGTTTCGAGTTTCGAGTTTCGAGTTTTGAGTTTTGAGTTTCGAGTTTCGAGCCTTGGCTGCGAAAGGTCATGGCAGGCCCATCATTCTCTTGATTCCAGGCGCTCCAGGATCTTGGGGGTATAGAGGTCGTGTTCCAGCACCTGGGCCGATACCGGGCGGATCATGCTCAGTTTCATCATCAGGAAGTTGAGGCGGCGCATCTGCTTCAGTTTCTCGGCCTCATCCTCCATGGAGGCCACCAGATCTTGCAGGGTCACCACCTCCTTGCGCAGCTCCAGCTCCGGCGGCAGGCAGTGGGCGTTTTTCAGGATCTTGTAAGCCATGCGCAGCTCCAGCGGGATATGGCTGTCGTCCTCCAGGTTCAGGGGTTGGCCCATGCCCTCGAGGTTGTCGAACTCCCCGGCCTCCATGGCCTCCAGGATGCGGTTCTCGGCGATTCTCTCAAAAAAGTTCATGCAGTATCCCTGAGATTGTTTTTTGAGGGAGGGGGCCAGGGGGACCCGCCATTTACAATTCCTCCCTCAAACTCACACCGCCAACCCCTTAAGGGGAACTACATCTGGTGGGCCGTGCCCACCCTACATCTGATGCTGGCCGGGGAAGTCGGGGCCTTGGCCCCGCCTTCCCCGGCCCTTATGGGTTTGGGGGAGGGGGTAAGGGCCCTCGGCCCTTAGCCCCTTCCCCCAATAGCTTCCCTCGCCTCACCTTCGCTTGCGGGCCCGCTCCATGTCCCGCTTCTCCTCCCGCTGCCGGATAGTCTCGCGTTTGTCGAACTTCTTTTTGCCCCGGGCCAAGGCGATTTCCACCTTGGCGTGTTCATCCTTGAAGTAAAGCTTCAGGGGAATCAGAGTATAGCCCCGTTCCTGCACCTTGCCCAGGAGCCTTCTCAATTCGTAGCGGTGCAGGAGAAGCTTGCGGGGCCGTTCCGGTTGGTGGCCCTCCACCGGGCCGTGGGAATAAGGGCTGATATGGGCATTGTACAGGTAGATCTCGCCGTCCCGGAAGCGGGCGTAAGCGTCGTCGATGCTGGCCTTCCCCTGCCGCAGGGATTTGACTTCAGTGCCTTTCAACACCAGGCCGGCCTCGAAGAGGTCGTCGATGGCGTATTCGAAATAGGCCTTGCGGTTGCGGCAAATGATCTTGATGTTGTCTTCTTTCATGTCCCCAAGTTATTGGCCAGGGGGCGGCCGAAGCGAAAGATTTCCGGGAAGCGGTCATTCATCTTCCGGGTCACGTAGTCGTTGACTTCTTCTTCCGTGGTCTTGAGCAGCGCCTGCCCGGCGAATTCCGTGGCTTCCTGAAGGGAAGTCAGGCGGATGACGCGTTTGACCACCGGGATGGCCATGGGGTTCATGGAGAGCTCCTCCACCCCCAGACCCAGGAGAATCGGGATGTTCAGGGGGTCCCCGGCCATCTCGCCGCAGATGGCCACCGGGATGCCGGCCTGGCGGCCGACCTGGACCACGTCCCGGACCATGCGCATGACTGCGGGGTGCAGGGGCTGATACATGTGGGCCACGTGCTTATTGACCCGGTCGATGGCCAGGGCGTACTGGATCAGGTCGTTGGTACCGATGCTGAAGAAATCGGCATGGCGGGCCAACAACTCCGCCAGGGTCACGGCCGCCGGGACCTCGATCATGGCTCCCACCGGCATTTCGGGGTCGAAAGGGATCTTATCTTGCCTGAGTTCCTCTTTGACGGAGTCCAGCAGCCGGCGGGCCTCCTGCATCTCCCGGGGGCTGGAGATGAGGGGGAACATGACCCGTACCTTGCCGTAGGCCGAAACCCGGAGGATGGCCTTGAGCTGGGTCCGGAAGATCCCCGGCTCCTTGAGGCAGAAGCGGATGGCCCTGAGGCCCAGAGCCGGGTTCATTTCCGGGGCGTACTCCAGAGGCGACAGGAACTTGTCGCCCCCGATGTCCAGGGTGCGGATAGTCACCTCCCGGGGCGCCATGGCCGTTACCACCTGCCGGTAATCCTGGAAGAGCTCCTCTTCGGTGGGCAGTTGGCGCTGGCGCAAATAAAGGAACTCGGTGCGGTACAGCCCCACGCCGTCAGCCCCATATTTGTGGGCCAGGGAGACCTCTTCCGGCAACTCGATGTTGGCCAGCACCCGCTTGGGATGGCCGTCGCTGGTGAACGCCGCCAGGGCGCTGCCCTGGCTGACTTCCGCCTTGAAGAGCTCGAAATCTTCCTTGATGTTCCGGTAGGTCCGGATCATGTCGTCGTCCGGGTCCAGGATCACCCGGCCCGTCAACCCGTTGACGATGATCTGGTCTCCGGTCTCGATCTCCAAGGTGGCGCTGTCCAGCCCCACCACCGCCGGGATCTCCAGGGAATGGGCGATGATGGCGGTGTGGGAGGTCTTGCCGCCCCTTTCAGTGACAAATCCCAGCACCTGGGATTTGAACATCTGGGTGGTTTCTGCGGGCGACAGGTCCCGGGCCACGATGATCACCGGCTCGGAGAAGTAAAAGAGCCGGCTGCCGCTCCTGCCGGTGAGGCGCTCCAGCAGGCGTTGGTAGACCGCCTCCACGTCCTGGATGCGGCCCCGGATATGCTTGTCGTCGATGCGCTGGAACAGCTCTTTGATCTTCAGATAAGCCTGATGCAGGGCCCGCTCGGCGTTGAAGTTCTGCTCATGGATGAGCCGCTGGGTCTCCTGGAGGAGCATGCGGTCCCGCAGAATCAGCAGGTGCAACTCCAGGATATGGGCGTGCTCCCTTAAGTCCCCGGCGATTTCATTTTTGAGGCGGGTCAGCTCCTCTTCGGTCTGGTCCACGGCCTGGCGGAAGCGCTCCAGCTCGTCGGCCACCTCCTGGGGCGAATAAAGGACGCGGGAAGAAACCTGGATCCCATGGCTCAGGACCTGGGCCGGGCCCATGACGATGCCGGGGGAGGCGGCGATACCCTGGAGGATGAGGTTCTTATGTCTCATGGTTCTTCAAATTTACGAGCGAACAGCGCGACGATAGTGGCGGCCGCTTCCCGGGCCTGGGGACCCCGGGCGCGCAGCACCAGCCGGGTTCCCTGGGGGCAGTCCAGGGCCAGGACGGCCAGCAGGTCCCGGGCGTTGACCACCAGACCGTCTTTTTCCAGAGTGATTTCGGCCTCGAATTGCTGGGCCATGGTGGCGATCTTGGCTACCGGACGGGCATGCAGGCCCAGGCGGCTTTCGACCCAGAGTTCCTTCTCCACTTCTGCCATAACCATATCAGGTTTTCTTATTTTATCATCAAAATCGAGGTTCGGAAGTTTTATCGCCCGGTTTCCTGCAAGGGGGGAGTTTGAGGGGAGGGCGATGGTAAGCCCCGTCCCTCCCCCAATCTTTTCGGCCATCAGGGGCGGAAACGGACAGATATTATCAGGGATGAGGGGTCGGGGTCAACGTCCCGCTGGCGCGCCCCGGGGTACCGCCAGCCCCGGATGCCGGCCTGGGTCAGAGATGGGGTTGGCAGATGGCGGGCGGCAACGGACCGGGCTTACTAGGTCCGGCCCTGTTTCTTCAAGGCCAGGTAGGCCTGGTAGACCCGGCGGCGGGGCAGCTGCAGGTCCGCGGCCACCTTATCCGCCAGGCGGCGCCCGGTGAGGCCGCTCTCCTGGGCCGTCTTAAGGAGAGCGCCTTCCAGGTCCGCCGCCGGCGCGGCCTGGGCCTGGGGGCGGGAGAGCACCAGGGCGCACTCCCCTTTGAGGTCGGCGCCCTGAAGCTGGGCGGCCACCGCCGGCACCGGCCCCCGCCAGGTCTCCTCGAATTTCTTGGTCAGTTCCCGCACCACCAGGACCTGGCGATGCGGCAGGTGGGCGGCCATCTCCTCCAGGGTGCGGCTCAGGCGCCGGGGGGACTCGTAGATGATGATGACCCGGTTTTCGCCGGCCAATTCCTGCAGCAGCCGGGTGCGCCGGCCTGCCCCCCGGGGCAGGAACCCCAGAAAAAGGACATCCCCTTTGAAGCCGGAGAGCGACAGGGCCGCCACCCCGGCGGCGGGGCCGGGAATAGCCTCCACTTTAATCCCCGCCTCCCAGGCCCGGGCCACCAGATCGGCCCCCGGGTCGGAGAACCCCGGGGTGCCGGCGTCGCTCACCAGGGCCACATTCTGGCCCTCGGTAAGGCGCCGGATGAGCTCCGGCCCGCGGCTCGCCTGGTTGTGGGCGTGATAACTGATGAGGGGGGTGCCGAGGCCGTAGCGGCTCAGGAGCTTCCGGGTGCGGCGGGTGTCCTCCGCGGCGATGAGGTCCGCTTCTTTCAGCACCCTAAGGGCCCGGAGGGTGATGTCCTCCAGGTTGCCGATGGGCGTAGCGACGATGTAGAGAATGCCCATTTAGCCTCTAATCTTCACGGTTGCCAGACGCATCCTGGTGGACCGACTTGAGATAACTTCCGATAATTCTTCGATAGATTGGTGGCCCAGGCGTCCCGCCGCTGCTTGGTGCAGGGTGCGCCGGGCGCCCCCTGCTAAAAAGCATTAGTGATTATTTCAATATGAGGATTATCTCCTTCAAAAGCTACCCCCACCACATCAAAGCGCACCGGCACCTCTCCCAGGCGTTTCTGTTTTAAATAATAATCCGCCAACCGCCGCAGGCGGGCCTGTTTAGAGGGATGCACCGCCTCCCGGGGGCCGCCGAAGACGCCGCTGCGCCTGGTCTTGACCTCCACGAAGACGATGCATTTCCCCTGCCGGGCTACGAGGTCGATTTCCCCCAGGGGCGTAATGTAGTTGCGTTCCAGAATTTTATAACCCTGCTTCTGCAAGGCCGCGGCGGCCAGGTCTTCCCCCTTATCGCCCAGTTGCCGCCGCACGTCTTTCATGTCCGCCTCATTAAACCCCTATTAGCACAGGCGAGACGCCAGTGCCACCGGGTTATTTCATCTGAGATGGGGTGGCCTTCCATGCCCGCCTGGTTCTCTCGCCAAAAACTCCGACCAAGGTGACAACGAAGGATGAAAAGCCGGATAAGGCGCTCTTGGTGGTGCTTTTAATATTAATTTGACGTCAAATTTAGAGCATTTGAGGTCGATGGTATGCCATCGTGAAGCTTGACAAATCCCCCTAAATCCCCCTTTTTCAAAGGGGGGCTTTTAAGGGAACCCCCTTTACCCCCCCCTTTTCCAAAGGGGGGCTGGGGGGGATTTCATCATGGTTTTGTCAATACTCTATTTATGACGTACAATTACTATAAGAAGGATATGGTGGGCAGTGCCCAACCTACATTTTGGGGTTTCGCCAATCCAGGTTTTTCCTGAAGGCTGATAGTTAATAGCTGACAGCTGATTTTGAAAGAACAGCCGGGCCGGCTAATCCACATTTTCCCATTTCGCCCTTTCGCCTTTTTCCCTT
>DASWLF010000149.1:0-3460 GCA_036396255.1 Desulfobaccales bacterium | reverse complement strand
GCTTATTCCCGTGAAACGAGGGTAAAGGGAGGATTAGCCGCAATTTTAAGTGGTGGGCCGTGCCCACCCTACATTTTATAAGTCTTTAAAATCAAACGTTTTCCTGTAGGGGCACGGCGTGCCGTGCCCTCCAGGGAAGACAGCGCCTGAGGGAATGCGCGAATTTCGCAGAGGTCTCGAGTTGCATTCAAATGATTGTTTTTGCAGCCGCAGGCTTAAGCCTGCGGCTGCACAGGCGAGACGCCGGTGCCACTTGTTTGACTGCGACTTGGCATGAGAGGGGTGGAGAGGCAGCCGGCGGGTGGCCCCTGCGTCCTCCGGCCCTCTCCTCCCATGAGGGTGCCAGTGGTCTGACCCTGGAAAATCAGCGGAACGGAAGGGTAAAACGGGTGAAGCTTCCTAAAAGGTCCCGGGGGTGGTTGGCCATCCTGACGGTATGGCTGGGTTTGCTGCTGCTTTCCGGACCGGCCGGGGGGGAAGAACGGTCCGAATACGGCAATCCCTTCCTGTGGGTGACCGTGGGCCAGGTGAAGGTGCGAGCGGAGGCGGTCCGGACGCCGGAAAAGCTGTACCGGGGGCTGGGCTACCGCAAGGAGTTGCCGGCCGGCCGGGGTATGCTCTTCTTGATGCCGTGGGTGACGGTGCAGGATTTTTGCATGCGGGGCATGCAGTTCCCCATCGACATCATCTGGATCGTCCAGGGGAGAATCGTGGGCCTGGAGCCCAACGTCTCGCCGCAATTTACCGGCACCCTCAGTTCCCCCCAGCCGGTGAACGTGGTGCTGGAAGTGCCGGGGGGCTTTGCCGAAAAATACGGCATCCGGGTGGGGGACCGGGTCAGCTGGTGAGGCATGGCGCTTTGCCAACAGGGCGGGTGGCAGTATTCAAAGGAAAGGTGAATCCCCCTTTACAAAAGGGGGACTTAAAAAAACCTTCTCTTACCGACCATCTTTTAACTTCCGGCCTTACCGGTAAGCCTTGCCAACCCTGGAAGATTATTCTATATTTGCCGCCAAGAAGGGAGCCCCGAGGTGTTGTCCGACCTGGAGAAAAAGGTAATTCTGGCCCTGCAGCGAGACCTGGAGATCAAGCCCCGGCCCTTCCGGGACCTGGCGCAGCAGTTGGGGCTGGCGGAGGAGCTGCTGCTGGCCGCCATCCGGGGCCTCATGGAGCGGGGCTACATCCGGCGGTTCGGGGCCACCTTGAGGCATCAGAAGTCGGGGTATGAGGCCAACGCCCTGGTGGCCTGGGCCGTGCCGCAGGGCGAGCTCCAGGCCATCGGGACAAAACTGGCGGCCCAGCGGGCCGTGACCCACTGCTACGCCCGGAACCCGGCGCCATCCTGGCCCTATAACCTCTACACCATGATCCACGGCCGCACCCGGGAAGACTGCGTCAAGATCGCGGCCCGCATGTCGGCGGAGATCGGCATCACCGACTACGAAATGCTGTTCAGCGAAACCGAACTGAAAAAGACCACCATGCGCTACTTCCGCGAAGGGGAGGGCGGGGGATAGCAGTGGTTTTGGGGGGAGGGCCAGGGGCTTTTTCGTAAGTGGCCCCAGCCCTCCGCCCCAGCCCCCCACCCAACCCCTATATGGGGGCCGGGGAAGGCGGGACCAAGGTCCCGACTTCCCCGGCCAATGATTCACTCCTTAAGGGATTGGGGGTGGGGGTTTGGGGGGAGGGGGCAAAGGGCGGGTGCCCTTTGCCCCCTCCCCCCAATCCTAGACCCACAGGAGCAGGTCATGGCCAGTAATGCCAATTCGGAACGGCTCTTTAAAGCGGCCCAAGAGGTCATCCCCGGGGGGGTGAACAGCCCGGTGCGGGCCTGGCAGGCCGTGGGCCTGACCCCCCGGCTGATCGTTAAGGGGGAGGGGGCCCGGGTCTTCGATGTCGATGGCAACGCCTATCTCGATTTCGTGGGTTCCTGGGGGCCGCTGATCCTGGGCCACGCGGCGCCCCCGGTGGTAGCCGCGGTGCAAGAGGCGGCGGGGCGGGGCACCAGTTTCGGGGCGCCGACCGCGGCGGAGGTGGAACTGGCGCAACTCCTGGTGGAGGCGGTGCCGGGCCTGGAGATGGTGCGGCTGGTGAACTCCGGCACCGAGGCCTGCATGAGCGTACTGCGCCTGGCCCGGGGGGTCACGGGGCGGGGCCGGGTGATCAAGTTCGACGGCTGCTACCACGGCCACGCCGACTCTTTCCTGGTGGCCGCGGGGAGCGGGGTGCTCACCCAGGCCATTCCGGGCAGCCCCGGAGTGCCGCCGGAGATCGCCGGCTTGACCTTGTCCTTGCCATACAACGATCTGGAGGCGGTGCGGCGGGCCGCGGGCAGGTACCGGGGGGAGATCGCGGCCCTCATCGTGGAGCCGGTGGCCGGGAACATGGGGGTGGTGCTCCCCCGGCCCGGGTTCCTGGAGGGACTGCGGACCCTGTGCGACCAGGAAGGCATCCTGCTGATTTTCGACGAGGTGATCACCGGCTTCCGGGTGGCCTGGGGCGGCGCCCAGGCCCGGTACGGCGTGACCCCGGACCTCACCTGCCTGGGGAAGATCATCGGCGGCGGCCTGCCGGTGGGAGCCTACGGCGGCCGCCGGGACCTGATGTCCCAGATGGCCCCGTCGGGCCCCATCTACCAGGCGGGCACCCTGTCGGGCAACCCGGTGGCGGTGGCCGCGGGCCTCGCCACCCTGAAGGCTTTGCAGCAGCCCGGGGTCTATGAGTATCTGGAGGAGCAGGGCTCCTGGGTGGCCCGGGCACTGGCCGAGGCGGCGGCGCGCCGTGGGGTGCCGGTCACCGTCAACCGGGTGGGGTCCATGTTCACCCTGTTTTTCACGGACTCGGCGGTAACCAACCTGGAGGAGGCCAAGAAAGCCGATTTGCACCGCTTCCGGAAATTCTTCCAGGTGATGTTGGCCGCGGGCGTCTACCTGCCGCCCTCCCAGTTCGAGGCCCTGTTTCTTTCCCTGGCCCACCGGCCGGCAGACCTGCAAGCCGCCCTAACGGCGGCGGAACAGGCTTTGGCGGCGGTCTAAGGGTCGTGATTCATAAATAGAGTGATATAAATCGACCCCCTCTTGAATGCCGGGTGTTTTAAGTCCCCCTTTCTTAAAGGGGGATTTAGGGGGATTATTAAGGACTTATTTAATCCCCCCTAACCCCTCCTTTAGAAAATGGGGGGTTAAGAACCGTAGGAACTGTAGGGTGCGTCTCACGCACCAATTTATGGCTGCCTTTGGCGTTGCGGAACCCGTGGCCGGTGAAAATGGCTGACCCCGGCGCGGCTGGCTCCGCTCCGGCACCAGCCAGTTAAATGGGGTGAAGCACCCCTGCCCTGGGGAGAATATCCCGTGCGGAAGCGCCTGATGGCCCGGAGCCGGCGAGCCGGAAGCTCTAGAAAATTCTCATTCTCTTAATCATTCTAAATATTTTAATTGACTCTTGAATTATTTTGTGCTTA
>DASWLF010000148.1:0-6796 GCA_036396255.1 Desulfobaccales bacterium | reverse complement strand
TGCAGGGGCCTAAAGGCCCTGGTGCGAAGGCGGGGAGTAGGAAATTTATTTATCTGACACCCAATTCCTTAACGCCAGCCGGTCCCTTTGCTTCTAAACTAGCACAGGGCGAGAGCTTGGCCCCATCATCTCAATCTAGCGGGTGAAAGTATGAAAAAGAATTGCCGGACGTTGACCTTGATGCTCCCTTTGCTGATCCTCTGCTTGCTGACCGGGGCTTCCCGTCCCTTGGCGGCTAAAAACCGGCCCGAGGTTTCGGGCGGCAAAGACCGGACCCTGTCCCCTTACTTCGTGGTGTTGAGCGACGACCCGGAAAAAGACGCCCTGCCCTTGAAGAGCACCCGGGCCGACGTCAAGATCGCCGGGGTGGTGGCGGCGGTCAAGATCACCCAGGTCTATAAAAATCAGGGCAAAAAGGCCCTGGAAGCCATCTACGTCTTCCCGGCCTCCAGCCGGGCCGCGGTGCACGCCATGCGCATGACCGTGGGCCAGAGAATTATCGAGGCCCAGATCATGGAGCGGCAGCAGGCCAGGGAAACCTACGAGGCGGCCAAAAAAGCGGGCCAGACCACCTCGCTCCTGGAGCAGCAGCGGCCCAACGTCTTCCAGATGAACGTGGCCAACATCCTGCCGGGCGACGAAGTGAAGGTGGAGCTGAACTACATGGAGCTCCTGGAGCCGGAGGACAACGTCTACGAGTTCGTCCTGCCCACGGTGGTGGGTCCCCGCTATTCCAACCTGGCGGCCCAGGGGGCGCCCGACCCGGAGCAGTGGGTCCAGAACCCCTACCTGCACCAGGGCCAGGCGCCGCCCTACACCTACGGCCTGAGCCTGGAGATGTTGAGCGCCCTGCCCATCGTCCAGCTGGCCAGCCCCAGCCACGAAGTGGAGGTGAAATACTCCGGTAAAACCGCGGCCCAGGTCAAAGTCAAGGACGAGACCGTGGCCGGCAACAAAGATTTCGTCCTGCGCTACGCCCTGGCGGGGAAAAAGATCGAAACCGGGCTGCTCCTCCACCCGGGCCAGGATGAAAACTTCTTCCTGCTGATGATGGAGCCTCCGGCCCGGGTCAAGCAGGACGCCGTGGTGCCCCGGGAATACATCTTCATCGTGGACGTGTCCGGCTCCATGCACGGCTTTCCCCTGGAAGTCTCCAAGGCCCTGATGAAGGACATCATCACCGGTCTCCAGCCCCAGGATTTCATCAACGTGCTGCTGTTTGAAAGCGGCTCCGCGGTGCTCTCGGAGACCGGGTCGCTGCCGGCCAATGAAGCCAACAAGCAACAGGCCCTGGCCTTCATCAATGCCCGGCCCGGGGGGGGCGGCACCGAGATTCTCAAGGCCTTGCAGCGGGCCCTGGCCCTGCCCCGGACGCCCAAGGCCTCCCGCATCGTGGTGGTGGCCACCGACGGTTACGTCCGCGTGGAGCCCCAGGCCTTCGAGCTGATCCGGCAGAGCCTGGGCGAAGCCAACCTTTTCCCCTTCGGCATCGGCACCGCGGTGAACCGCCATCTCATCGAGGGCATGGCCCGGGCCGGCCTGGGCGAGCCCTTCGTGGTCCTGAACCCGGCGGAGGCCCCCAAGCAGGCGGTCCGCTTCCGCCAGTACATCGACAGCCCGGTCCTCACCCAGATCAAGGTGAGCTTTGAGGGCTTCGACGCCTACGAGGTGGAGCCCCCGGCGCTGCCGGACCTGTTCGCCCAGCGGCCGCTCACCATGCTGGGCAAATACCGGGGCAGCCCCAGCGGCGCCATCGTGGTCAAGGGGCGCACTGCGGCCGGTGCCTATGAGCGCAGGATCGAGGTGGCCCCGGGCCAGGCCAGCGCCGACAACTCAGCCCTGCGCCTCCTCTGGGCCCGGCACCGCATCATGCGCCTGGCAGACCTCAACCGCCTGCAGGAAGCCGACGCCCGGGTCAAGGAGGTCACCGCCCTGGGTCTGAAGTACAGCCTCATGACCGCCTACACCTCCTTCGTGGCGGTGGATAAGGTGAAGCGGGCCGACGGTCAGGTGGTGACGGTGAAGCAGCCCCTGCCGCTGCCTGAGGGGGTCTCGGACCTGGCGGTGGGCGGCGGCGGGCAAATGATGCGGAAAGCCAAGCCCGGCCCCTGGGGCGGCGCGTCCTACCAGATGGCCCGGGAAGCGGCGCCGGCGTCTCCAGCCACGCTGCCGCCTCCCGGCAATAAGACAGGCGCCACCGCAGTTCCCGAGGCCAAGGTGAAAATTAAGATCCAGGTGGCCCGGATACAGGGGAACCTGGAGAAAGCCAAGGTGCAGCAGGCCCTGGAGGCCAAGGGGCCCGAATTGATCAGGTGCCTCGAAGCTGCGAGCAAAAGTGGGAGCAAGCTGCCCCCGGAGATCATCCTGAGCTTCACCATCGGCCCCGACGGCCAGGTGACCGGCGAGAAGGTGGTACAGACAACCCTGGACCAATCCCTGGAGAAATGCCTGAGCCAGGCGGTGCGGGCTATCCAGTTCCCCGGCCCCGGTCCGCAGGCGGCCCAGGTGACGGTGAAACTGGTGCTGGAAGGAAGCTGATACTAATTGTACATCATAAATAGGGTATTGACACAACCATGATGAAATCCCCCCCAGCCCCCCTTTTCCAAAGGGGGGAGCTAAAGGGGGGTCCCTTAAAAGTACCCCTTTGAAAAAGGGGGATTTAGGGGGATTTGTCAAGCTTCATGATGGCATACCATCGGCCTCAAATGCTCTAAGTTTGACGTAAAATTAATATGAGAAGAATTAATAACCTGATTCTGGCGTTGGGGCATGCCTGGCGTGTGCCCCAACGCCGGGGCGCGGCAGGGCCAGACCTACATACCCCGAGCTTCTCTGGTCATTGGCGTTTCAGGCAATAATCTCCAGCAGTTGGGAAAATTTCTGCAGCAGGAAATCCGGGGAGGCCGCGGTCAGGGAGGGTAAGTCACCGTAACCGTAAGTGACCGCGGCGGTGCCGGCGCCGGCCTCCCGGCCCGCCATGATATCCGCGGTTTTATCCCCCACCATCAAGGTGCGGCCCGGAGCCACCCCCAGGTCCCGCATGAGGGCCCGGAGGGGCTCCGGCGAGGGCTTCAGCGGCAGGTTGCGGCCGCCGCCCCGGATGGCCGTGAACCGGGGGGCGATGCCCAATATCCGCAAGATTTTCTCCGTGAGGTGCTCAAGCTTGTTGGACAACACCGCCAACTTCCAGGCGGACAATTTTTCCAGGGTCGCCGGCACCCCGGGATAGAGGCGGGTCAGATCGCCGCAGTGGCGGGAGTAATAATCCAGGTAGAGTTTCAGGCACTGTTCCACGTAGGCCTGGTTCGCCGGGCCCACCACCCGTTCCATGAACTTGTGCTCCCCGCCGCCGATCATGGACTTGACGGCCTCGGGGGGGTGCTCCGGCAGGCCCAGCCGGCGGCAGGCGAAGTTGGCGGCGTTGGTCAGGTCCGGCAGGGAGTCGGCCAGGGTGCCGTCCAGGTCGAAAACGATGAGGTCTACGGCGATCTTCTTGGTTAAGGGGCACATGCCGGTCTTCTCGCAATTGAGGCGGGCCCGGAGGCCCGCCCCGCCATCAAGAGAAATTATTTGGGTAGGGCGGCGGTCCCTGGCCGCCTCCAAGGGCCCCCAGGGCGTGAGGCCTCACGGCCCTAAAATGGGCAGGGGGCTTCCTTCCCGCAAGTCCTGGTAGCTGGGCAACACCCCCAGGTTGTGGGCGCTCTTCACCGCGCTGATGATGGCCTGCTGCAGGGCGGTTTCGGCCAGGATGCCAATGACGTGCAGGTCCGCAGCCACCTCCGGATGGGCCAGGACAAAGACCACGTCGCCGTCGAAGAGGGTGTGTACCGGGCGGATGGTGCGGGCCAGGGCATTGTGGCCCATCTGGGCGATTTTCTGGGCCTGTTCCCGGGTGAGGCGGGCGTTGGTGGCCACCACGCCGATGGTGGTGTTGGCGGCCGCGGGTTCCCCGAAGCGGCGCCGCACCACCCCCTGGCGCAGCAGGCCGGCGGCGTCGGCGAACTCCCGGGACTCCGGGGCGGTGCGCACCCCGGCCAGGATTTCCCCGGTATCGGGGTCCACCACGTCCCCCAGGGCGTTGACCACCGCCAGGGCCCCCACCTTCAGACCGTCGGGGCCTTCCAGAAGCGCGGTCCCCAAACCGCCCTTGGTGGCCTGGTGGATGCCCAGGAGCTTGCCCACGGTGGCGCCCACCCCGGCGCCCAGGCTGCCGTCCCCCTGGGCTTCGGATTTGGCCGCCTGGCAGGCGGCGAAACCCATGGCCTTGTCGGGCCGGGCCCGGCAATTGCCCACGGACAGGTCATAAATCACCGCGGTGGGCACGATGGGCACCCGGGTGACGGTGACGTCAAAACCGCGGCCCTGCTCCTCCAGGTATTCCATGACCCCGCCGGCCGCGTCCAGGCCGAAGGCGCTGCCCCCGGCAATGAACACCGCGTTCACTTCCGTGGAGATGTGATATGCCAGCAGGGCGTCCATCTGCCGGGTGCCCGCGGCGGACCCCCGGATGTCGGCGCTCCCCACCGTACCCGGCGGGCACAAAACTACGGTGCAGCCGGTGACGTTTTTAAAGTCACTGGCATGGCCCACCGCAAACCCCGGGACGCCAGTTATCATGGCTACGGCCGGGAGGCGCCGGCGCCCACCATCTGGAAGGCGCCGCCCTTGATGGTCAGCAGGTAGATGGCCGCCTCCTCCTCCCGCTCGGGGTTGAAGCCCTGGAACCAGGGGAGTTCCGGCACCCCTTTCAGGGACAAGAGCAGCCGGGGCAGGTCGGCCCGGCTCAGGGAGGGCTGGGATTCGGCCAGCCGGGCCATGACCCGGGCCACCATATACCCCTGGGCCGCCAGGTAATCGGGGTTCTCGCCATACTGCTGCTTATAGGCGGTTAGGAATTTCTGCACCCCGGAGTCCGGGTCCCCGGCGAAAAAGGCGTCGGGGAACAGAATCCCTTCCAGGGCCCGGCGCTGGGCTTCGGGGATGGCGGGATTGTGCAGGAGGTTGGTGCCCAGCAGTTGCACTCCTTGCAGCTTGGTGTTGGCCAGGGACGAGGCGATGGCGGCCACCGCGGCGGGGTCATCCGGGATGAAGATGGCCAAGCCGGTTTGATCTTCCGGGTGGGTGGTAAGGGCGTCCTGGATCGTGGCCACCAAGGGGGCAAATTCCTGGGTGCCGGAGGCATAAAACGACTGCAGCCACACTTCGCCCCCGCCCTGAGCCGCCAACTCATCCTGGAAAAGCTGCTGGAAGGTACGGCCGTAATTGGAATCGGGGTAAATGACGGCAAACCGCTTCAGTCCCTGGGCCAAAGTCCGGCGCACCAGAGCCCGGACCTGCTGCCGGGGGGTGAGGAAGGCCTGGAAGATGGAGCTGCCGGTCTGGGTCAGGCCCTCTTTTTGCGACAGGGCGATGAGGGGGACGCCTGCGGCCTGGGCCGTTTCCGCGGCCACCTGGGCCGCCGCCGAAGTGAGGGGCCCCAAAATGGCCGCCACCCGCTCATCCCGACCTAACTCCTGAATTAAGGCGGGAACTGACCCGGGGTCGCTGTGGGTGTCCCGGAAGACCAGCTCCAAGGGGGTGCCTTTGGCCGCCAGCTCCATGCCCCGCTGCACCCGGAAGCCGACATTGCTCAGTTGGCCGCTCAGGGGCAGCAGGCAGCCCACCAGAGACTTGTTGCCGGCCAGGAGACGCTCCGCCGCCCCGGCCTCGGGGCTGTCCGGGAAGCGCTCTTTCAGGGTGGTCACCCATTGGCGGGCCTCTTTGGTACGCCCGCCCTCCTGGGCCAGGCGGCTCAGACGCAGCAGCAAGGCGGCGCTCAAGGGGCTGTCCCGGTAGAGGGTGGCCAGATGCTCCAGCTCCGGCGGGGTGGCGGCCTCCACCACCCGGGTCTTCAGGTCTTCAAACCACTCCTGGTCGCCGGCGGGCAGGTCCTGGGCCGCCAGGCGCAGCCGGGAGAAGGCTTGGGACACCTGCCCCTGCTTCAAGGCGATCTCCGAGAGCAGGGCCTGGGTGGAAAACCACAGGGACCGGGGCAGATCCCCGGCGGTGAGGCTGTCCAGGACCTGGGTGGCCTGCTGGTACTGGCCCAGCTTGAAGTGGGCCCGGCCGACGCCGTAGCGGGCCTGCAGGGCCACGGCCGGCTCCGGCTGGCGGGCCAGGAGGCTCTGGTAGCGCCGCAGCGACCCCTGCCAGTCCCCCAGCAACCCCAGCAACTCGGCTTCCCGCAGGCGGGCCGCAGTGGCGTGGCCCCCCTGGGGGTAACGCTCCAGAACGGCGCCGTACTGTTGCAGGGCCTGGCGGTAGGCGTGACGGCGGTAGGAGGCCTCGGCCTCCCGAAACATAGTGTCTTCCGTCAGCTGGACGGCAGGAGCAGGGGCGCCGAGAGGAAACCCCGGCAATTGGGCGCAGGCCGGCAGCAGCAAGGCCACCAGGAACAGGAGAACGGCTTTCCGTATCATGTCAGCGTCGCTCGAGTCTCATAATCTTGGGGACAGGACCGGCTCCGCAGTCCGGCTGGATAATCCTCAACTCCCAATCCTTTAACAAAGGAAAATGTAGGGGCGGGTTTTAAACCCGCCCCTACCGAGGGGTCAAACCTTTTTCAAGGCCTTACTTCACTTCCTCGAATTCCGCCTCCACCACTTCTTCTTCGGGCTTTTTGGCCTTCTCCTCATGAGGTCCGGGTCCGGGGCCGGGGCCCGCCTCGGGGCCGGCGCCGGCGCCGGTCTTGGCGTACATCTGCTCCGCCAGCTTGTGGGAGGCCCGCATCAGCTCCTCGCTGCGCTGCTTGATG
>DASWLF010000147.1:0-2938 GCA_036396255.1 Desulfobaccales bacterium | reverse complement strand
CCTGGCCTTCGAGCTGGTCTGGCGGCCGGCGCTGACTTTCCTGAACCTGTTTTTCCTCAAGGGAGGCTTCTTGGAAGGCTCTCTGGGCCTTAGCCTGTCGCTGCAGTCCGGCCGCTATAATTTTCTGAAATATCATTACCTGCGGGAACTCTCCCGGGGAGTTGAATTAGATGGCCATTGACCCCAGCGCCCGCATCGCCCCTGAGGTGGAACTGGCCCCCGACGTCTCCGTGGGGCCCGGGGTGATCATCGACGGCCCCAGCCGCATCGGGGCGGGATGCCGCATCCTGGCCCACGCCTACATCGGCCCCTACACCACCATGGGGGAAGATAACCTCATAGGCTTCGGCGCGGTCATCGGCTATGACCCCCAGGACTACGCCTTCACCGGCGGGGAGAGCTACACCCTCATCGGCCATCACAATCTCATCAGGGAATACGTCACCATCCACCGGGGCACCAAGCCCGGCAGCGCCACCCGGGTGGGAAACCACAACTTCCTCATGGCGCTCTCCCACATGGCCCACAACTCGTCCCTGGGCGACCACGTGGTGCTGGTGAACGGCGCCCTGGTGGGCGGCTACGTGGAGGTGGCGGACCGGGCCTTCATCTCCGCCAACTGCCTGCTGCACCAATTCATCCGGGTGGGCACCCTGGTGATGATGCGGGGCGGGGCCCGGGCCTCCCGGGACTTGCCGCCTTTTTGCAACATCGACGACACCCATACCGTCAAAGGCCTCAACCTGGTGGGGTTGCGCCGGGCGGGGTTTTCCCGGGAGCAGATCGACCCCCTGCGCCAGGCAGTGCGGATCCTGTTCGGCACCAGGATGAACCTGAAGCTGGCCCTGGAGCGGGTGGAGGCCGAAGTGCCCCTGACCCCGGAAGTGGCCCACCTGCTGGAATTCATCCGTTCCTCCAGGCGGGGCGTGGCGGTGGGTTCCGGGCAAGGCCACGATGCCGAACTCTAAGCGCGTCCTGGTCATCAAGCTGAAGCAGCCGGGAGACGTCCTGGTGAGCACCCCGGTGATCGCGGCCCTGAAAGAGGCCTGGCCTGATTGCCGCCTCACTTACCTGGTCCCCCGGGGAACCGAGGACATGGTGGCCGGCCACCCCGGGCTGGACGAGCTGCTGGTGGTGGACCGCCGGCACGAGACCTGGGGCCAGGCGCTGGGCCTGGTGCGGGAGTTGCGGCGGCGGCGCTTCGACCTGGTCATCGAGCTCTCCGGCGGCGACCGGGGCGCCATTTACGCCTTTCTGTCCCGGGCCCCGGTGCGGGTGGGGCTGGCCCATCCCGGCCAGCCTTTCTGGCGGCGCCGCTGCTTCACCCGGCTGCTGCCCCGGCCGCCGGTGAAGATGCACATGGTGGAGCAGAACCTGGAGGCCCTGCGGGCCCTGGGAATCGAGCCTCGAAACCCGAAGCTGCAATTTTTCTGGGACCGGGCGGCGGCAGACCGGGTCCGGGAGCTGCTGGCCGCCCTCAACCTGGCCCCCGGCGGCTTTGTGGTCATGCACCCCGGGGCCGGCTGGCGCTTCAAGTGCTGGACCGCCGGCGGTTACGCCCGGGTCCTGGAGGCGGTGCAGCGGGACTGGGGCCTGCCCGTGGTCCTCACCGGCTCCCGGGCCGCCCTGGAGCAGGAGCTGCTGGCCGAGATCCTCCAGGAAAGCCGGGTTGAGCCCATAAACCTGGTGGGGCGCCTGAGCCTGAAGGAATTGGGGGCCCTCATCGCCCAGGCCCGCTTCTTCTTCGGGGTGGACAGCGCCCCCATGCACCTGGCCGCGGCGGTGGGCACCCCGGCGGTGGCCCTTTTCGGCCCCAGCGGGGTGTTCAACTGGGGCCCCTGGGGCCAGGGCCACCTGGTGATTAACAAAGACTGGGACTGCCTGCCCTGCGGCCGGGACGGCTGTGAGGGCTCCAAGGTCAGCCGCTGCCTGGTGGAACTGACCGCGGCCGAGGTGCTGGAGAAGATGGAGAATTGGGCTTCGGCTGGAAGGGCCAGGGAGTAGGGGCGGTTAATAATTACCATGACATTCAAAACCGCGGTTTTTAAACCCCCCTTTTATAAAGGGGGGTAGGGGGGGATTTTATAATAACATCCTGAAAATCCCCCTAAATCCCCCTTTTTCAAAGGGGGACTCTAATACTGGGTTGCGACCAATCGAATATTTTTCTTCCAACTTTTCTTGGTGGCACAGGCGTCTCGCCTGTGCGACGCAGGCTGAAGCCTGCGGCTACTTTTTTCACAGGAGAAAACCATGGCCAGAGTGGTGGGCGACCGACTGAAGGTGAACGTGGCCCGGAAACCCGGGGAAGAGCAGATCATCGACCTGATGGCGCTCTTTAATGACCACCCCAACAAGATCATCACGGTGGCCGGCACGGTGGGGGCCGACGGGGCGCCCAACACCTGCCCGGTCTCCCTGATATTCGCCAAAGACGACCAGACCCTGCTGGTGGCCACCCTGCGCCAGAGCGCCACCACCGCCAACCTGCGCCGGGACGGCCGGGTGTCCCTGGAAATTATGGCCGCCGATGACCTGGTCATGGGCATCCAGGGGACCATGCGGCTCCTCAAGGAACCCATGGAAGCCAGCGACGCCATGGCCCTGTGGGAGATGCGGGTTACCAGGGTGAAGCAGGACACCTCCCCGGCCCAGCGGGTCACCCAGGGGCCCGCCGCGGCGCCCCGCTCGGACAAGGCCGCGGCCTTCGAGCAGGCCGTGTTCGCCGAGCTCCTGGCGGCCGCCCGGGGGTAGTGATGATGGATGCGGGGGAGGGGGCTAAGGGCTTTTTCGTAATGGGCCCTTACCCCATCCCCCACTCCCTGATGAATCCAGGCTGTAGCCGCAGGCTTTAGCCTGCGCCTATCGAGAGCTAACTTTTGTGGTATCAGATTGCGGCTTACTATTCCGAATAGCTTGCGCCCGCACAGGCGAGACG
>DASWLF010000146.1:0-1650 GCA_036396255.1 Desulfobaccales bacterium | reverse complement strand
GGGCCAGGCGGTGCAGGTCGGCCACCCCTTTCCGCAGGGGGCGCCAGGCCAGGTCCCCCTGGGCGTCTCCCTGCTTGCGCCGCAGGACTTTAAAGTCCCGGGGATCGTTGATGGTCGTCTCCACCCGGAGGTTTAAGCCCTCCTTGTCGTAGAGCTTGATATGATTGCTGCCCAGCCGATGCTTGATCCTGATGCCTTCGGGCCGCCGCCGCAGACGGCTCACCACCTCGCCGGCAAAATTCCGGGGGAGGTTGCCCGTGGGGGGAATCTTGCGCCCCAGAAAGCGCATCACGTCAGGGCTGGCAAAGGTGGTCAGGCCGTGGCGCAAAAACTGGGGATAGAGGCCGGCCAGCTTCCCGGGGTCCTTAAACATGATGTCCGTGGCCCATTCGCTCTGATGCACCGTCCAGTAGTAGCGCAGGTCGAAGTCCCCAAAAAGTTCGGCGTGGATGGGATTGAGCTGCCCGGCAATCTCGTCCAGGAACGCGGGCCAGGAGGTACGCAGCAAGCCCTCCATAATTTCTTGGGCCCGGGGCGGGTCTTCGATCCAGGTGAAACAATTGCCCCGTTGCTGAAAAGCGATGCCCTCCCGGGTCATTTGCCGGGAGAGCCACTCCCGGCCGTTGAGGCACACCTGGATGGTCAGGGGAAACCAGGTCTGCAGCCGGGCGCTCATAAAGCCGAACTGGGGATGAAAGAAATAGTGATAGAGGTGCAGGCACTTGCTGCGATGCGGCCGGATCTGGAGCATCTTAGATTCCCGGTGGCGGTGAATTTCAAAGGTTTGACAGGGCTCGACACAGGTCAGAACACAGATCAGCCCATCGGTCAAGCGGTCCCTGGCGGCTATTTCCCGAGCCAGGTCATCCTTGCGCACTTGACTGGAAGCCAGATATTGGACGGGGCGGCCGGCACGCCGGGCCGCGGCCAGGGAGGCCTCCTTGAGGCGTGCGGTCACCTGGAGGACATATTGGGCAAAGTCTTTCAAGAACACCCCCAAAAAGGCCAGGCAATAATCCATGCCCTGGGGATAGAACAGCCGCCGCAGGATGCCCCGGAAGACCAAACGGTCAAAGCCCGAAAGAGAACCCATGACATCTTGCTCATGTTTCTGTATAAAGGATTTCAAGGCGTTTTCCTCTCTGCTGGCAAGTTTTTTGGTGGTCGTCAACCCAAAACTTACAACAAGAGGTAAACGCCCGCAATTTTTTAGTTTGGTTGCGGCCTAATGGCCGCGATGTGCCACCAAAACCTTTCCTGGATGGTCCTGTCCTTGAATTCTCCCTGGTCCTCCCTGAACGAAATCCTGGCAGAAGGATTTAGCCAGGGCGTCTATACCGCGGCCGCGGCCGTGGTGGGCCTGGGGGGCGAGAAACTCTGGGAAGGCGCGGCCGGGCGGGTCTCCCGGGACCCGGAGGCCCCGGTGGCCACCCTGGACACGGTCTTCGACCTGGCCTCCCTCACGAAACCCCTGGCCACGGCCCTGGCCCTGATGCTCCTGATGGATCGGGGGCAGCTCACCCCGGAGGCCACCCTGGGGGAGATTTTTCAGGAAGAGTGGCTGCCGCCGGATAAACTCCTCCTCACTATCCGCAGCCTCCTGGCGCATCGGGCCGGACTTCCGGCCTGGCGGTCTTTTTATACAACGCT
>DASWLF010000145.1:0-2909 GCA_036396255.1 Desulfobaccales bacterium | reverse complement strand
CCCTGCCCCGCCAGGATTACCGACAGCTCGTGAATGGCCACCACCGTGGCCCCGGTCTTCTTGGCCACCGCCACCGTTTCCCCCACGTGGTCGCCGTGGCCGTGGGTCACCAGGATCACGTCCACCTGGCCCACCTGGTCCACCGGAGTATTAAGCGAGGGGTTGCTGAGCCAGGGATCGATGAGGACGTTGATCTTGCCGTCCGTCAACTTGAAGGCCGCGTGGCCCAGGAAGGTGATGCTGACCCCGCGACCGATGGCTGCCTGCGACATGGCGTTCTCCGGGATTCTTTTAAATCGGCGCGTAAGACGCGCCCTACGGACTTTTTTTGTTACTCGTTCCCAAGCTCCTGCTGGGGAATGCAATTTTCGGCCCCGGCTCTGCTTGGGCACCAATGTCTATTTATGCTGGTGGGCCGTGCCCACCCTACATTTTCTGGTGGGCAATGCCCACCCCGCATTTTTTCCTTTGGCTGAAAGCTGATACCTGACTGCTGACCGCTTCCTTTATCACTGCACCAGTTTCTCCAGGGCTTCCAGGTTCTGGCGCATCCCCAGGACCACCAGGGTGTCCTCCCCTTCAATCTGCGTATCCGGGGTGGGATTGTACAGCATCTCCCCGCTGGCCCGCTTGATGGCCACCACGATGATATCCAGGTCCCGGCGGATGCCGGAGTCCTTCAGGGCCAGGCCGATGAGGGGCGAAGTGGGCTCCACCGCCACCTCCTCCATGCTCAGGTCCACTCCCTCCGCCATGGCCAGTTCCATGAAGGTGGTCACCGTGGGTCTGAGGATAGCGTAGGCCATTTTCCGGCCGCCGATCTCGTAGGGGGACTCCACCTTGTCGGCTCCGGCCCGCTTCAGTTTCTGTTCGGCCCCCCGCTCTTCGGCCCGGGCCACGATATATAAGTCGGGCTTGAGGCTGCGGGCCGTCAGGGTGATATAGACGTTGTCGGCATCCGAGTGGACCACCGCCACCAGGCCCGAGGCCCGCTCGATGCCGGCCTCCTGCAAGACCTCTTCCCGGGTGGCGTCTCCGACCACGAAGGAATAACCGGACTCCTCCAGCCGGGAGACATGCTCTGGGTTGTTTTCCACCACCACCAGGGGGATCCCCCGCTCCTTCAACTGCCGGGCGATGATTTCGCCGATGCGGCCGAAACCGCAGATGATGTAGTGGCCTTTGAGCTTTTTAATGCGCGTCAGCAATTTTCGCTTCCCCAGGGCTTGCCGGATCTCGCCTTCCACCACCACCCGGGCCAGGGAGCTCACGATGTAGAGCATGACCCCCATGCCGGCCAGGATCAGCAGCATGTTATAGATGCGTCCAGTGTGGCTCAGGGGGTGAACCTCCCCGTAGCCCACGGTGGTCAGGGTGGTCACCGTCATGTAGAGGCCGTCGAAAAAGCTCCAGCCTTCCAGCCAGACGAAACCCAGGCTGCCCAATAACAGGATGCCCAGAAGGCTGGCGGCCCACAGGACAATTTTACGAAATGTTACCATAATACAGGGGTCAGGGGCCAGGGATTAGGGATCAGTTCCAAAAGACAGAGATCAGGGGCTTGTCGCCAGATGTCTGAAGATATTTTCACCAACTTCCTTCCTTAAAACCCGCTCCCAAATTGCAAAAACATTTTTTCCCTGACCCCTGACCCCCAACCCCTGACCCCTGCTTCACTGCACCAACGCCTCCGCCACGTAGGCGTCGGTGATCAGCACGTTGAAGTACCGGCCCTTGAGGCAGGCCCGGATGGCCTCCTTCTTCTCCAGGCCGCCGGCCACCGCCACCACGTAGCGGTCGTCCCTGGCGGCCCGCTCCCGGAGCTCCAAGGCCCCCACCCCGATGACCCGCCGGGTGAGTTTGGCCAGGTCCTTGTCCTTGCCGTCCAGCATGGGCTCGCCATCGGCGCCGATGGGCGTGTGGTTGATCTCCGCCACCACTCCCTTGGCCGCCAGGTCCGCCGCGGTGAGGCCCATCTCCTGCTGGGCCAGGGCCCGGAACCCCGGCAGGGGGCCGGTGAGATACCCCACTCCCAGCACCATGATGTCCACCTCCCAGATATCCCGGTAAATCTTGAGCATCTCCGGGTTGGCGGCCATCTGCTTCTCGTAATCCTCCTGGGAACTGACCGGGATGGTGGGGAGGTTGTAGGCCGAGGCGTCCGGGTACTTGGTGCTCATCATTCCTACCATGGCGTTGGCCGTAAGTCCAGGCATAGTGAGAATGGGCGTCAGGGTCAAGGGATACAGATGCACCCCGGTGAGGCGCTCGGGCTCCAGGTAGGTTATCAGGTAATACAGGGTCTTGCCGCCGGAGAGGCCGATCTTGGCGCCGGCCGGCACGATCTCTTCCAGGTAATAGGCCCCTTCCCGGGCCACGGTTTTCTGGATAGCCCCCAGGTCCTTGATACCGGGGTCCACCACCCGCACTTCCCGGAGGTGGGGGTAAAGCTTTTTGAGCTGCTCTTCCAGGTCGCTGCGCCGGGGGATGGCCGATTTTTCAAAGATAAAGGCCATCACCTGGGGCAGGGTGGTGTATTCCATGTCGTGCAAGCCCAGGCGGTGGGGCTCGAAAGGCCCGTGGCGCCGCATGTAGTTGGCCACCCGGTTGGCCTCTTTGCGGACCTCGTCAAAGGCCACGTCGGCGAACATGTCCATGGGTCCCAACAGCTTGCCGTCGCAAAGCTGGTAGCCGGCGGCGATGACCCGGGGCGGGCCGTCGAAGCGGCTGGGGATGGCGTCCTTAAAGGCCACGGGCATCAGAGGGCCGTGGTGCGAGCCCCGCATCCAGCCCTCCACCAGGTGGGGAAAGGCGAAGGGTTCCAGGACCTCGCCCACTGCGGGGAATCCCGACTGGCAGCGAATAATCATCACCGGGTCATCTTTGCCCACGTAGCGCCCGGCCAGGAG
>DASWLF010000144.1:0-3158 GCA_036396255.1 Desulfobaccales bacterium | reverse complement strand
TGCTTCGGTTAAGTAACCTTCGTTCGCCACCCCCTTTCTTGGTTGAGGCTCGAAAGGCACCAAAGGGGGCCGGTCTCAAAAAGGATGCGGAGACATCCCTGCCGGTCACTTCGGCAATCCCGCTACCCTGGCCCGAAGGCTGTAGGCCGGAGACTTTGCGTCCTCCCCTTTCGGGTGAGTTTGCCCTTTCGGTGGCCTTTGTACTTCGATTGGCTTATCGGCAGTCCCCGGGGACACTTTAAATTTGCGGGGTTTAGCCGGCATCGAGGTTGGGGGCCAGGGCCTGGGCGACAGGTATCCGGCGTATAAGGGGTCCTTTTTATGAAACATATGAGGCAGGGCCTTACCCAGGCATGTGGGCCTTAAGGCAATTGCCCTGATATTAAAGTTTAGTTCCCCGGCGGTCGAATTTGTTCCACAAGTAACGCGCTCAAGGCGAACCGGTAATGGACCCTGCCCCTCAAGCGGCAACAGAACTGCGGCCCCTGGCCCAATCCCTGGAGGACCTGGGTTTGCCCGAGGTCTTCCTGGCCAACCTGGCGCTGAAGCACGCCTTCTATCTGGACGTCTTTCAGCTGGGGGACCTGAGCGAACGGCTGCGGCTGCCGCCCAGCATCATGAACCAAATTCTGGAGTATTTGCAGCGAGATAAGTATGTGGAAGTCCGGGGGGCCGCCGCCATGCGGCTGACGGTCAGCGCCGTCCAGTTCTCCCACCGCCAGGCCCTGACGGAGACGGGCAAAAGGCGGGCCGCCATGTTGCTGGAATACGACGCCTACGTGGGGCCGGCGCCGGTGACCCTGATAGATTACTGGCGCCAGGTGCAGTCGCAGTCCATCAAGACGGCCCTGGTGACGCCGGCGCGGTTAAGCCAGGTCTTTGAAGGCCTGGTCATGGCGCCGGAGGTGCTGGCCCAACTGGGGCCGGCCATGGTCAGCGGCAAGCCTCTGTTCCTGTACGGGCCCCCGGGCAACGGCAAGACCACCATCGCCCTCAGGTTGGGGGAAATCTGGGACGACGCCGTCCTGGTGCCCTATGCCATTTTGGTGGAAGGCAACGTGATCCGGGTCTTTGATGAAATCTCCCATCAGCCTCTGGGGGACCCTGCGTCCCCGGGCCCTGAGAGATGCGACCGCCGCTGGGTGCGTTGCCGGCGGCCCCGGGTCCTGGTGGGGGGGGAGCTCACCTTGGATATGCTGGACCTGGCCTTCAACCCCAGCCTCAAGTACTATGAGGCCCCCTTGCAGCTCAAGGCCAATAACGGCATATTCATCGTGGACGACTTCGGGCGCCAGCAGCTCACCCCCCAGGAGCTGCTCAACCGCTGGATTTTTCCCCTGGAGAACCACCAGGATTTCCTGCGCCTCCACACCGGGCAGAAATTCACCATCCCCTTCGACCAGCTCATCGTTTTCGCCACCAACCTGGAGCCCAGCAGCCTGTTGGACGAAGCCTTCCTGCGGCGCCTCCGCTCCAAGGTGAAGGTGAGCCACGTGACCCGGGAGCAATACGTCGAAGTCTTCCGGCTGGTGTGCCGGGATTCTGGCCTGGCGTTTGATCAGGAAGCGGTGGATTATCTCATTGCGGAGCACTATGAGGGGTCCGGGCGTCCCATGGCCAACTGCCAGCCCCGGGACCTGGTGGAACAGATCCTGGACTATTCCCTCTTCCACGGGCTCGAGCCGGTTCTCAGCCTGGAAAACCTGGACCGGGCCTGCCGCAACTATTTTGTGGAATAGCCATCAGCAGTCAGCTTTCAACTTTCAGCAAAGACCATGAACCGGGGAAGCGGTCTAAAATGTAAGGTGGGCACCGCACCCCATACCTTGCTTCAAGAACAACCGCGGCCGGCTGTTCCACATTTTCCCCGGAAGAAAGGGTTCTCTATATCCAAATAAAGAGTCCCTGCCAATCTGCCCCTAATTTTTCCCCTGCAATTTTTCAAAAACCACCATCCTAATTGACTTAAGTCATGGGGCTGACAGTTTGAATGATTAGAATATAATTAAGCTAAGAGGGTAAATTCAGAAAAAGCTTAGCCAATCTGAAGACAGGCGCTTAACTGAAAACTAAAAACTCGAAACTCAGAACTTCATCCAAAGGGATTGACCATGGGAAAACGCCAGATTATCCGGATTGACCAGGAAAAATGTGACGGCTGCGGTCTGTGTGTGCCGTCTTGCGCCGAAGGGGCCATTCAAATTGTGGACGGCAAGGCCCAGTTGCTGGAGGATAAGTTCTGCGACGGCCTGGGGGCCTGCCTGGGGGAATGTCCCCAGGGGGCGCTCACCATCGAGGAGCGGGAGGCCCAGGAGTTTGTGGGCCCGGCCCCGGGAGCCGCGCCCCATCATGCTGCCCCCTATACCGCCCCCCCTGCCGCCCCCGAGTTGACGCCGCCGGCCTCCGAGGTCTTTGTCTGCCCCGGCAGCGCCATGCGGCAATTTGAGCGTCAGAAAGCGCCGGCGGCTGGGGAGTCCGCCCTGGGGCACTGGCCGGTGAAGCTCCGGCTGGTGGCCCCCAAGGCCCCCTTCCTGAAGGGGGCCTCCCTGCTGGTGGCGGCGGACTGCGCCCCCTTCGCCGCGGGGGATTTCCACGCCCGCTACCTGCAAGGAAAAGCGGTGGTCTGCGGCTGCCCCAAGTTCGACGACTCAGAAGAGGCCGTGGCCAAGCTGGTCGCCATCCTGCAGGAAAACGACATTAAGGAGATCACCATCGTCAACCTGGAAGTCCCCTGCTGCTTCGGGCTGGTGCAGGCGGTGCGCCAGGCCCTAACCATCGTCGGCCAGAACCCGTCGGTCACCATCTGCACCCTGGGCACCGAAGGCCAGCTCCTACAGCAGCAAAAGATCAGGGGGAAGTGAGGCGAGCCATGGAGCAGATGAAATGCCCCGGCCAGGACACCCGCTTCTGGAAGCCCGGCGATATCTTCGTGGCGGAGTGCCCCAAGTGCGGCGCCGAGATCGAGTTCTTCAAAGACGATACCCGGCGGCGCTGCGCCTGGTGCGGCCATCTCTTCTATAATCCCAAGATCGAGCTGGGTTGCGCCGAATGGTGCCAGTATGCCGAGAAATGCGTGCCGGACCTGGTGAAGGCCAAGCAGGCGGCCCAGACCTTCAAGGAGATTCTCTCGGAGCAGGTGCAATCCTATCTGGGGGCGG
>DASWLF010000143.1:0-7688 GCA_036396255.1 Desulfobaccales bacterium | reverse complement strand
GCCCCTGAATAAATGATGACGTCGTCTTCCACGGTGGGATGGCGTTTCTTGCTCCGCAGGGACTCAACCTGGTCCGGCGGCAGGGACAGGGCCCCCAGGGTCACCCCCTGGTAGAGCCGCACCCGGTGCCCGATCTCCGTGGTCTCGCCGATCACCACCCCGGTGCCGTGGTCGATGAAAAAGCTCTCGCCGATCTGCGCCCCGGGATGGATGTCGATGCCGGTCCGGCTGTGGGCGTACTCCGTCATGATGCGGGGCATGAGGGGCACGCCTTGCCGCAGAAGCTGGTGGGCCGCCCGGTAGACCGTGACCGCAAATAGGCCGGGATAGCTGAAGATGACCTCATCATGGCTTTTGGCCGCGGGGTCCCCCCAGTAAGCGGCCTTGACGTCCGTGGCCAAGACGGCCCTGAGGCGCGGCAGGGCGCCCAGGAAACGCACCGCTTCCTCCTGACCCTTCTCCTGGCAGTGAATGCACGGCAGCCCGTAGCGCAGACACTCATGGCGAAGACAAAGGGTTATCTGTCGGGAGAGCTCCTCAAAAAGGGCCACCGCCTCCTGCCCCAGAAAAAAGGTTAAGTTCACCGCGTCCACCCGCTGGCGGCTGAAGTAGCCGGGGAAGAGAAGGCGGGAGGCCCCCCGGACGATGGCGACCACCGCCTCCCGGGAGGGAATGGGTTCCGGACCCACGTGGGCAAAGTAGTCCTGGCTGTAGCAGGAGTCCACCAGCTCCCGGACGACCCCGGGAATCTCCTCCCGGTAGGTCTGGCCGGTTTTCACTTCGACTTTGCACTGCTCCAATTCCTGATGGGCGGTTGCTTCCATGACTGCCTGCACTCCTTGAAGCTCTCCCGAGAGGGCGTATTCTGGGCAAGAGATTAGCCGAAAAATATTTGTTGATATTATATCAATATGCTATATATAAAAACAATAGTCTATAATCTTAATTTTTTAAAATGCATTCAAGAAGGCATTTTTTCTGAACCGGGATTTTAACAGAGCGCAACCAGCATTGCCCGCCGAGGCGCGGCTGGCCCGGGAACGCATGCTGAGTTTATCTACATCAGGGGAGGAGTTGAGTTATGAGCAAGACCATTCAGGAGATCAACGAGAAGATTAAGCAGGGCCGGGCCGTGGTCTGCACCGCCGAAGAGATCATCCAGGTGGTGAAGGAAAAAGGGCTGAAGGGGGCCGCGGCCGCAGTGGATGTAGTGACTACCGGCACTTTTGCCCCCATGTGCTCCTCCGGGGCCTACTTCAACGTCGGTCACGCCACTCCCAGGATCAAAATGGGCGGCGGTAAAGTCACCCTGAACGAGGTTCCGGCCTATGCCGGCTTCGCCGCGGTGGATATCTTGATGGGCGCCACGGCCATTCCGGATGACGATCCCCGCAACAAGGTCTTTCCAGGCAAGTTCGCCTATGGCGGAGGGCACGTCATCGAAGACCTGGTGGCGGGCAAAGACGTGCGCCTCACCGCGGCCGCCTATGGCACCGACTGCTATCCCAGGAAAGCCCTGGATACCTGGATCTGTTTGGCGGACCTGAACGAAGCGGTGCTCTTCAATATGCGCAACGCCTACCAGAATTACAACGTGGCGGTGAACCTCTCGGACCGGGTCATCTACACTTACATGGGGGTGCTCCAGCCCCGGATGCGGAACGCCAACTACTGCACCGCGGGCCAGTTGAGTCCTCTCCTGAACGATCCTTACTACCGCACCCTAGGGGTGGGCACCCGCATCTTCCTGGGAGGCGGGGAGGGCTTCGTGGTGAGCCACGGCACCCAGCACAACCCCGGGGTGCGCCGCTCCCAACTGGGCCTGCCCCAGGTGCCGGCCGGCACCCTGGCGGTCACGGGGGATTTAAAGAAGATGCACCATAAGTGGGTCCGGGGCGCCTCGTTCACCGGCTACGGGGTCACCCTGACCCTGGGCCTGGGCCTCCCCATACCCATTTTGGACGAAGAGACCTTGGAGTTCACCGCGGTGACCGACGCCGATATCACCGCCCCGGTGGTGGATTACAGCGAGGCTTATCCCAATGTCAAGCCGGAGATCCTGGCCGAGGTGACGGTGGCCCAACTCAAGTCCGGGGAAATTACCGTCAACGGCAAAAAGGTGACCACCGCCGGGCTCTCTTCCTATGCCCGGGGCCGGGAGATCGCCCTCATCCTGAAGTCCTGGATCGAGGCCGGGACCTTTCTCCTCACCGAACCCGTGGCGCCGCTGCCTGAGGCTGATTCCGGGTACAGGTTCAAGCCGCTCAAAGAGCGGCCCTGGGAAGGTTTGCGCCAGGCCGTCTAATGCGGCTCCCGGTTTGCGGTTAAAAGAAGGTAAGATATCAATAAGTTAAACGTTTGGATGGTAGCGTTTTACCAGGAAACTGGCATAAGAACTTCTTGTTGCCGAGAAGGATATGATTATGGCGAAAAAGAAAGTGGTGCTCAACTTCCCGCCCCATCTCATTGATCAGCCCATCACCTATCGGCTGATTGCGGAACAGGGGTTGAAAGTCAACATTTTACGGGCCCGCATCACCCCTAAGGAATGGGGCAATATGGTGGTGGAGCTGAACGGCGATAAGGCCAGGGTGGAAGCCGGCCTGCGCTTCCTGGCGGAGTTGGGCGTTGAGGTTGAGTCCCTGGCGGAGGAGGTCAGGTGGCGGGAAGAACGTTGCATCCACTGCACGGCCTGCCTGACTCCCTGCCCCACCCAGGCCCTGTACGTAGATCGCGCCACCATGACGGTGGGGTTTGATGGAGAAAAATGCATCGTCTGCGAGCTCTGCCTGAACGTGTGCCCGTACCGGGCCGTGGAGATCGCCGCCGGGCAGTAAGACAGGGGGCGCCGCCGCGGTCGGCAGGTTGCGGCTTCTTTCGAGGTCCAGGGAGTACTCTGCCCTACCAGGCTGTTGAAAATCGGCTCTTTCCGTGCTGCGTCGCCAGCCCATGCTCTCCTTAAATCCCATATTTTTTAAATCGCAAAATTATCAGGGGCAGCCCTTGACTTTAATTATAAAGGCATTATAATGTATATAAAACCAATATATAATAAATCAATAATTTCTGGGAGAAAGGCGATGAGATTCCTAACCGAATGTAAGGCCGATGCCTCGGCGGACCTGGTCTACCGGGTTTGTCCCATGCACCTGCTGGAGCCGGCCGAGTTTCTCAAGGGTATGAAGGAAGGCCAAGTGCTGGAAATTCTTACCGACTATGACGGCGCCCTGGACGATATCCCGGCCTGGTGCGCCAAGCACGGCCAGGAATTCATCGGGGTCTGTGAGGATGACTGCGATGACTGCTACCGGCTCTATATCAAAAAGGTCTCTTGAGGACGCCACGATGGAGCGTACATACCTGGACCATGCCGCGGCCACTCCGGCCAGGCCCGAAGTAGTCGAAGCCATGCTCCCTTACTTTCAGGAGCGGTTTGGCAACCCTTCGGCGGTTTATGATTTGGCGGCGGAAATCAAGGATAGCATCGAGGAACAGCGGGCCCGGGTGGCCGAACTCATTGGCGCCCCGGCCGACAGCATTATCTTCACCTCTTGTGGGGCGGAGGCCAACAACCTGGCCATTAAAGGCGCGGCCCTGGCCAACCTGAAAAAGGGCCGGCACCTCATCGTCTCCGCCATCGAGCACCATTCGGTGCTCAATTCCGCCCGGTTTCTGGAAAAATTCCATGACTTCGAGGTGACCTTTCTCCCCGTCAACCGATACGGCCAGGTGGAACCGGAGCGGCTCCGCCGGGTCCTCACCCCGGCCACGGTGCTGGTGTCCATTCAACACGCCAGCAACGAAATCGGCACGGTGCAGCAGATCCCGGAACTGGCGGCCCTGTGTCGGGAGCACGGGGTGGTATTCCATACGGACGCGGTAGCCACTGCCGGAAGCATTCCCATCGATGTCAAGGATATGCAGGTGGATCTGCTCACCCTGTCCGGTCCGGCCCTGGGGGCGCCCAAGGGGATCGGGGCGCTGTACTTCCGTCCCAAGGTGCGCCTGGTGCCCCAGATTCATAGCGGCATCCAGGAAAGCGGCCGCCGGGGTGGCACTGAAAACGTTCCGGGCATCATCGGCCTGGGGACCGCCGCCAAGCTGGCACTAGGGGAGTTGGAGGAAAGAGCCCGACATCTAAGATTCCTGCGGGATCGCCTGGTGGCCGGCGTTATGGACCGGATTCCTGCGGTCATCTACACCGGCCATCCGGAAGAGCGCCTGCCGGGGCATGCCAGCTTCTGCTTCGTGGGCATCGAAGGGGAGGCCCTGATTTTCATGCTGAACCGCCGGGGGATCTACGCCAACACCGGTTCAGCCTGCGCTTCCAAGGCGCTCAAGGTGTCGCCCACCCTCTGCGCCATCGGCCTTTCGCCGGACGTGGCCCAGGGTTCCATCGTCTTCACCTTCAGCCGGGACAACCGGGAGGAAGAAATGGACTATGTTTTGGTGGAATTGCCCCAGGCGGTGGAGCGGCTCAGGTCCTTCTCCCCGGTGTGGCACAAGAAAATGGCGGCCGCTTCAGGGGAGTCAAGATGAAGCTGTCCACCAGAAGCCGTTACGGCACCAGACTGCTGCTGGACATGGCCCAGCACTATAACCAGGGGCCCGTCCAGTTAGGCGACATCGCCAGGCGCCAGGAGATTTCCGTGAAGTATCTGGAGCAAATCATCATCCCTTTGAAGAAGGCCCATTTTATTGAAAGCGTGCGCGGGCCCAAGGGGGGCCACATTTTAGCCAGGCCGCCTGCAGAGATCACCGTGGCAGAGATCGTCGCGCTCCTGGAGGATGGCACCAGCCTGGCGGCATGCACCGAGCGGGCCGAAGTCTGCGGGCGTTCCAACACCTGCCCGACGCGCCTGATCTGGAAAGAGGCTTCCCAGGCCATGTTCAACACCCTGAAGTCTATAACCCTGGCCGACCTGGTGGAGAAGGCCGGGCCTGTGGCAAACAAGGAGTTCAAGAATGTACTCTGAGAAGGTAATGGAACATTTCAGCAATCCGCGCAACACCGGGGTTATCGATGACGCCGACGGCGTCGGCGAGGTAGGCAACCCCGTCTGCGGCGATATGATGACCTTCTATATCAAGGTCAAGGACGACATCATTGAGGATGTAAAGTTTCAAACCTTCGGCTGTGTGGCGGCCATAGCGGTCTCCAGCATCGTCAGCGAAATGGCCAGAGGCAAGAACCTGGCGGAAGCCCAGAAGATCACCAAGCAGGTGGTGGCCGAGGCCCTGGGGGGTCTGCCCCAGAATAAGATGCACTGCTCCAACTTGGGAGCCGATGCCCTGGCCCTGGCCATAACCAATTATCAGGAAAAGAGAGCCGGCGCCGCCGCCTCGATGGACTAAGGAATAAGGAAGGTGACGATTACCCATGAGCACAGTTCAGCCCCTCATTCAGGATGTTGTGACCCCGGATATAGTAAAGGCCGGTAAAGTTAAACTTTCCCTGGCCGCCGAGGTTATGGAGCGCAGCAGCGCCGATCTCAACCGCTGTTACCACTGCCGGAGCTGCGCCAACGGCTGCCCCTTTGTCCAGGCCATGGACTATACCCCCAACCAGGTGCTCCGCCTGGTGCAATTCGGCATGCGCCAGGAAGTTCTCACCTGTAAAACTATCTGGGTCTGCGTGGGCTGCCACACCTGCTCCAGCCAATGCCCCATGGGCATCGACATCGCCGACATGATGGACGCGTTACGGTTAATGGCGGTGGAAGAAGGCGTGGCCATCGGCAAACCCAACATCATTGACTTTCACGAAGAGGTTCTCAGGTCCCTGGAGCGCTATGGCCGGGCCCACAAGCTGGGCATCATGCTGGGTTACAAACGTCAAACCGGACGCTGGCTGAGGGACCTGGACGTGGGCCTGAAGATGCTGGCCAGACGCAAGCTGGACCTCATTCCCTCCCGGGTGCGTGACGTGAAAGAGATCACCGACCTGTTCACCTGTTATTGGAGAAAATCGGCATGAGCGACGTTCGGCAACTGGACTTCTCATATTTTCCGGGCTGCTCCTTGGCCACCACCGCCGCGGAGGCCAACCGTTCCCTGATGCGGGCGGCCCGGATCTTGGGCCTTAACTTGATCGAACTTGAGGACTGGAACTGCTGCGGTTCTTCCTCGGCCCAAACCATGTGCAAGAACCTGAGCCTGGGGATGGCGGCCCGGAACCTGTCTTTGGCCCCGGCGGGGCGGCCTCTGGTGGCCATGTGTCCCCGTTGTCTCCACTACCTGCGCTCGGCCCAGATTTGTCTGAAGGCCGACCCGGAGACCCGGAAAACCATGGAAGCCGAGTGGGGACGCCCCATTGCCCCGGACCTGGAAATCATCCACTTCATGGAGGTGCTGGTGCGGTACGGCCTGGACCGCCTGAAGGCCAACGCCCGCCGGAGCCTGAAAGGCTTGAGGTTCGTCCCCTACTACGGCTGCACCCTGTTCCGGCCGCCGCGCCTGGCGAAGGAGAAATACTTCCAGGGCGAAATGGAAAACATCCTCACGGCCCTGGGCGCCGAGGCCGTGCCCGACGCCCTCATGTACCGCTGCTGCGGGTCGTTTCTCTCGGCCACCGATCCGGAGATCGTCACCCCTCTGGTGCAAGAGATCATCGGCAGCGCCGCGGCCGCCCAGGCGGACTGTTTGGTCACCGCCTGCGCCATGTGCCAGCTCAACCTGGAGATCCGCAACACCAGCAGGGCCAAGATTCCCATTCTGCACTTCTCTGAAATCCTGGCCCTGGCTTTGGGGGCCGACGATTACGAGGAGTGGTTTGTCCGGCATCTGGTGGACCCGGGACCGGTGATCCGGAAACTGTCCAAGGCGGCTTGAGAATTTGTTCCTGGCAGATTATATTGATAAAAAACTACTGGTTGAGGACTTAGAAACCGTCAACCAGTTGCAAATGCCGGGTTATGCCTGATCAGAGAGGTGCCACTAACAAACAATTGCCGATAAGGATCGGCGGTTTCCTGGCAGCCTGTGTCGCGGCCTGGCTGGTCCTGGTGGCCGGCGGCTGCAGCACAGACCCGGACCAGGTCACGGTGGATTTTTCCAAGACCCTGCCACTGGCCCGGCCCACGCAGCACCCCAACGAGGCGGGCACCCTCCGGGGGGCGGTGGCGGCCATGATCTCCCCCCGGGAGACTTTTACCCATTACCGGCAACTCCTGGCCTACCTGGCCAAGAAGTCGGGAAAAGACCTGGAATTCGTGCAACGCAAGACCTATGGGGAAATCAATGAGCTCCTGGGGAAAGGGGAGATCGACCTGGCCTTCATCTGCTCGGGCCCCTATGCCTCCACCAAAGACCGTTACGGCTTCGTTCCCCTGGCGGTCCCGGAGGTGCAGGGGAATACCTCCTACCGGGCGTATTTGATTGTCAACCGGAGCAGCCCCTTTCGAAGGTTTCAGGACCTGAAGGGGCAGACCTTTGCTTTCACCGACCCCGACTCCAACACCGGCAGGTTAGTTCCCACCTTCTGGTTGGCAGAACTGAACCAGCGGCCTGAAACCTTTTTCCAGCACATCATTTACACTTACAGCCATGACAACTCCATCCTGGCGGTGGCCCGGGGCCTGGTGGCGGCCGCGGCGGTGGACGGGCTGGTGTGGGAATATTATCAGGCCACCAACCCGGTTTTCACCTCCAAAACCCGTATCATCAAGAAGTCCGAGGCTTACGGCATC
>DASWLF010000142.1:0-4303 GCA_036396255.1 Desulfobaccales bacterium | reverse complement strand
CCTCCGGGCCCGCCTCCCTTAGATTTTCATATTTCGTTGTGACCTTTAGGTCATGATGGTTTGCTCAGAATGACAGCAAGAACTTGAGGCGTTTTTCAACATCCTGATAGTGTTGTGTTTCGCCAGTACCCTTACTAATTTATTGCCTGAAATCTCCCCCTCCCCTGGTGGGAGGGGGAGGATGCAGGAATCATTAAAGATATTCACCCCCACCCTGACCCCCCCCATCAAGGGGGAGGAAAAAATAATTTCTTAATGGAAGGTATGCCTGAAACATACCAATAGTACTTAGCAAACGGAGCCAGACCATGGCAAAGCATAATTCCCAACCAGGCGAAGCGGATTTCACCCCCCAGGTCTCGGGAGTCCCCCTGCTGGCGGAGTGCTATGCCCCGTTGCTGGCCGATTTTCCCGACCCCGTGCTAGTTGCCGACCACAACAAACAGGTGGTCTTCTTGAACCGGGCGGCGGCCAAGATCTTTGGGGACACCTTGCGGGTGGGGGACTCGTGCCCCATCTGTTCACAGCTCACAGGTTTGCCGCTCAGCGTCGACGGCACCGTGCGCCAGGACCGCTGCCTGAGGCCGGGGGAAAGCCTGAGCCGGGCTCCCATTCTCTTGAAATCCCACTGGGCCGCCACCGTTCCGTTGACGGTCACCGCCACCCCCATCAAGGGCCCGGGGGACGATCCGGCCGGCTGCTTGGTGGTGCTCCGGGAACACGGGGAGGTGCTGGCCCACCCGGTGGTGCAGCTGCAGCTGGCCACCCTGTCCAGCATCCTGGAAAACTTCCCCATGCCCTTTTTCATGGTGGACCCGGACCTGGTGCTCACCTTCGTCAACGAGCACATGGAAAAGCTCACCGGCTACTCGCGCAACGAGACGGTGGGCCGCAAGACCTGCGGGGAAGTGCTCAACACCGTGCAGTGCAACACCTGCGACTGCGTCCTGAAGCAGGTTATGGAGCACAAACGGCCTATGTCCGGGGTGCGGCGGGTGGTGCGGGACCGTGAGGGCCTGGAGATCCCGGTGACGGTGTCTGCCTCCATCATCACCGACCCCTCGGGCCAGGTCATCGGCGGTTTTGAGGCCGTCCGTGACATCACCCCCATCATGCAGGCGGAAAAAAAGATCGATCTGCTCACCGAGCTAACCCAGGAAGGCATCCTGATGGTGGATGAGAATCAGCGCATCCTGTTTGCCAATTCCAGGATGGCGGAAATCGTCGGGCGACCGAAGGAAGAGTTGATGGGCAAAGGGATAGGCGAGATCCTCTCACCCCAGCATCACCGAATGGCGGCGAATTTGGCCCGCATGGTGAAGGAGGGCTACCAGGAGGAATCGCAATTTTGCAGTACTCTGGATCGGCCGGATTTGGAAGGTGAGAGCCGCGTCTTCGAGACCTGCATGGCGGCTTCCCGGATTGGGAAAAACATTCTCACCTGTCTTTACCTCCGTGACCTGACCTATCGCATCAAAATCCACGAACAACTGCAAAAAACCAACATCTTTCTTAATAACATTATTCGCTGCTCGGTGGATGGCATCGTGGTGGTTGACACCAAAGGGAATCCCCTGATCTTCAGTGAAGGAGCCGAACGCATCCTTGGTTATAAGGCTGGCGAAATCATCGCCGATAAAGAAAGATTCCGCCGCTTTTACCCCATCGAATTAGCCAGAGAGATGAAGCGCAGGATGCTCAGCGACGAATACGGACCCACGGACCGACTGAATACCACACAGATCAACCTTTATAATAAAGATGGGAAAGAAGTACCGGTCAACTTTTCCGCTGCCATTATCCGGGAGAAGGGGCGCGAGGTTGGCAGCGTCGGCATTTTCTCAGACCTGCGAGAACATCTGAAAATGCGCCAGGAACTGGAAGAAAGCCGGATTCAACTTATGCAGGCTGAAAAGATTGCCTCCCTGGGGCGGCTGGCCGCCGGGGTAGCCCATGAAATCAATAACCCCCTGGCCGGCATCCTCATTTATGCTGAAATATTAAAGCGGGATATGGAGGAGGATGATGCAGGCCATCAGCATGTGGAGGAAATCATTAACCAAACTCTGCGTTGCAAACAAATTGTCACCCGCCTGCTGGAATTCAGTCGGCAGTCTCTGGGGCAAAAAACACTGGTAGACATGAATGATATCATCTCGCGTTGTGTGAAACTTATTGGCCACCAGGTTCTTTTCCAAAATATCGAGATCGAACCGGCTCTGGACCCCGCCCTACCCCAGATTTTTGGTGACCCGGGTGAACTCCAGCAGGTTTTTACTAACCTATTTCTCAATGCCGCAGACGCCATGAAGGGGCTGGGAAGGATCATCATTACCAGCCGTGCTGCCCCTCAGAGAGATGGGGTGATCATCACTTTTACGGATACAGGCAGTGGGATTTCACCAAAACTCTGGGATAAGATCTTTGAGCCCTTTTTTACCACCAAGCCGCCGGGTAAAGGCACCGGCCTGGGTCTCTCCATTGTCTACGGGGTCATTCAACGGCATGGCGGAAGTATCGAGGTGGAGAGCCCGCCTGGTGGCGGCACTACTTTTACCATTCGACTGCCCCTGGATTCTCAGGAAATCCAGGAGCAGATAGGCTTAGGATAGGTTTGTCATGCAATCAGCCGTTAGCAGTTAGGCCTCAGCACCATAGCGCAGATCAAGGATCACCAAAAGCTGACTGCTGATCGCTTATAAAAAGGTAAAATATGATTGACCAGTACACGATCTTAGTGGTGGACGACGAACAGGTGCTTCGAGATGGCTGCACCCTAATTCTTAAGCCTGAAGGCTACCGAGTGCTAACCGCGGCCAACGGCAAGCAAGCCATGGCAGTGCTGGCCGCGGCGCCCGTCAACGTGATCCTCTGCGATTTGAAGATGCCGGTGATGGGGGCCCTGGAAGTCCTGGAAGAGGCCGGCGCCAAATATCCCGATATTCCCGTGGTCATCATGACCGGCCTGGGGACCGTGGCCGACGCGGTGGAATGCATGAAGAAGGGGGCCTATGATTTCGTCACCAAGCCCTTCAGCATTGACCACCTGGCCCTGGTGGTGCGCCGGGCCTTGGAGAAGCAGCAACTAGAGACCCGGACCCGCCAGCTGCAGGAAGAGCAGGCCCGGAACCTTTACAATCTGGCCATGGAGCAGAGCCGGTTGCTCACCGTGGTCAACTGCATGGGGGACGGGGTGCTGGTGACCAACCGGGAATCTGAGGTAGTCTTGTGCAACTCGACGCTCAAGCAGCTTTGGGGCCTCTCCCAGCCTCTGCCCCAGCCCGGCTCCCTTAAAGATTACCTGGACGATGAGGCTTTTCAGGAAGCCATTCAATCCTTGCTGGCCAGCGCCGAACAAGAGCCGGGCAAGTGCATCTCCCAGGAGCTGAGGAAAGACCGGTTGCATCTGCGGTATCTCTCGGCCCCCTTCTTCGGGCCGGATCAGCAAGTGCTTGGCTCGGTTACGGTTTTCCATGATATAACCACCTTCAAAGAACTGGATGAGATGAAAAATGAATTCGTGGGCATGGTGTCCCACGAACTGCGCTCCCCCCTGGCGGCCATCAAGCAACAGCATACCGTGATCCTGGACGGCCTGGCGGGGGACCTGACCGAGAAGCAGCGGGAATTGCTCAGCCGGGCCCATGCCAAGATCCAGGGGTTGCTGGACCTGATCAACGATTTGCTGGACATCGCCAAGATGGAGGCGGGCCACGGCCAGTTGGAGCAGGTCCCCCTGGCGCTGGGAGAAGTGCTGGTAGAGATAGTGGAGCTCTTGCGGGCCAAGGCGGAAGAGCAACGGGTCACCCTGAAGCTGGAGCTCCCCGGGGACCTGCCCCACATCCGGGCCGACCGCCGCAGCATGGAAGAGGTCTTCACCAACCTGGTGAGCAACGCGGTCAACTACTCCCCGGATGGCGGCGACGTCAGGATTGCGGCGCTGTCCCACGGCGACTACGTGGAGGTCCTGGTGACCGACAACGGCATCGGCATCGAACCGGGGGAGATTTCCAAAATATTTGACAAATTCTACCGGGTGAAACATGCTAAAACCCGGCAGGTCATCGGCACCGGCCTGGGGCTGTCCCTGGTCAAGGGCCTCATCGAGGCCCACCGCGGCTCCGTGGAAGTGGAAAGCCAGGTGGGGGTGGGCTCCACCTTCCGGGTTTTTCTCCCCATAGTTTCCGGGTAAAAGAGGTTTGATGCAGGAAAACGATGTCAGTAGCCAGATCCTGGTGGTGGATGATGAAGAAGCGGTGCGTCGCGGCATTGCCCAGGTTCTGGGCCGGCGCCAGCTTACGGT
>DASWLF010000141.1:0-1765 GCA_036396255.1 Desulfobaccales bacterium | reverse complement strand
CCCCCGGGCCTCCATCTCTTTGGCCACCTTCACCGCGTGTTTGGCCCCGGAGATGTTGTCGTAAGTGTCGATGAGCAAGGTGGTGGTTTT
Source organism: Desulfobaccales bacterium (assembly GCA_036396255.1). Taxonomy (GTDB): domain Bacteria; phylum Desulfobacterota; class Desulfobaccia; order Desulfobaccales; family 0-14-0-80-60-11; genus DASWLF01. The sequence goes on along the minus strand of DASWLF010000141.1, from coordinate 1,675 downwards.
GGGGAACACCTGGGAGAAGACCCGGAAAGCGTCAATTTCCTGCTGGAAGCTGGAGATGTAGGAATGGGCCATGGTGCCGAAGATGGGGATGCCGTAGAGCTTGCCCGCCAGGACGTTGCTGGTCCCCAGAAACCCGGCCAGATAGCTGGCCCGGGCCACCTTGAGGCCGGCGTCGGTGCCGTGGGTGCGCCGCAGGGAAAAATCGATGAGCGGCCGGCCCCGGGCCGCGTGCACGGACCGGGAGGCCTTGGTGGCGATGAGGGTCTGGAGGCTGACCGCATTGATGATAAAGGTCTCCGCCAGCTGGGCTTCCAGGATGGGGGCGCTCACTTCCAGGATGGGCTCGTCCTTGAAGAAGATGCTGCCCTCCGGCAGGGCGTGGACTTCGCCGGTGAAACGCACCCCTTTGAGGTAATCCAGGAATTTGGCCTGGAACAGGCCGGTGGAGTCCAGGTAAGCCAGGTCCGCCTCGGTGAACCGCAGGGTTTTCAGGTAGTTCAGGGCTTCGGTGAGGCCGGCGGCCACAAAATAGCCCCGGTGGGCCGGGTACTTGCGGATGAAGAGGCTGAAGGTGGCCTCCTCATGCATCCCCTGGTCGAAATAGCAGGCCGCCATGGTCAACTGGTACATGTCAGTCAACAGGGCCAGCCTTTCTCCCAGGGGTCGCTCCATGATCTTCACGTTGGAGGGCAATCAGGCACCCCCCGGCTCCTCGTCCAAGTTATACCGGGTTTCCTTCAATCGGCTGTTTTTGTAGCCGCAGGCTTTAGCCTGCGCCGCCCAGTCGAGACGCCTGTGCCACCAAAAAGATTTGATTGGCCGCAACCCGGTATTAGCTAAGGCTTAATTATAGCTAATAAGAAAAATATTTAAAAATTGAATTCTTACTTTCTCGTCCTCCACTTCAGGCTTTTTGCCGCAAGGTGCCCCTCGGTTTGACGAGGCGGCATTCCGGCATTGTCAAAGGGGTCTCATACCGGGTTGGGTTCAAATGGTTGTTTTTGTAGCCGCAGGCTTTACCGTGAAAGTCCTGGTGTAGGGGCGGGTTTAAAACCCGCCCCTACAGCGGCTTTCATTGTTGGTGGTGGCCCAAATCGGGTCATGGTCGTTTAGCCTGCGCCGCACAGGCGAGACGCCTGTGCCACCAAGAAAAGTTGGAAGAAAAATATTCGATTGGTCGCAACTCGGTCTCAGTTACTGGTGCGTAGGACGCAATTGGTGCGTAAGACGCACCCGACGATGCTGGTTAGCCCCGGGAAAAGACGTCGGCGGCCAGGTCCAGGCGCTGGCCGGCCGCCAGCAGGTGATGGCCCAGGGCCGCCACCATGGCGGCGTTGTCGGTGCACAGGGCCGGGGGCGGCAGGTGCAGTTCCACCCCGGCAGGGCGGGCCTGCGCCTGCAAGGCCTGGCGCAGGCGGCGGTTGCAGGCCACGCCGCCGCAGACCACCAGGCGCCGGGTCTGGGTTTGCTGCAGGGCCAGGAAGGCCCGGCCGGTGAGGGAGTCCACCACCGCCTCCTGGAAGCTGGCGGCGAGGTTGGCCCGGGCCGCGGCGTCCTCCAAGATCCCCGGGTCCTTCTTGAGCTGATGGACCACCGCGGTCTTGAGGCCGCTGAAGGAGAAGGTGAGGGGCTCCGCGGCGATGCGGGGCCGGGGCAGATGAAAGGCCCCGGGGTC
>DASWLF010000140.1:0-1549 GCA_036396255.1 Desulfobaccales bacterium | reverse complement strand
CAACTGGAACGGCATGGGCACGGGCTCGGTGAAGGACCGCAGGTGCCTGAGCAGAACGACCAGAAAGGCGTAGTGAAAGGCGATGGCCCCCAGCCAGAGCCACTTGTAGGACCAGTGGATCAGGCGGACCCCCTCGGGATTGTCCGGGTCCTGGCGCAGCTCGGTGCGCAGGTTGCGGAAGAGGCTGCGGAACGCCAGGACTTCCAGCGCCATCCGCCCCACTACGTGGCCCGTGGTTTCCGGATTGTCCAGTTTTTCTCCCAGGTTTCTCTCAATCCAGGGGAGAGAGCGGTGCTGGGCGGTGGTGGTGGGAATCCGGAAGGGCACCGGGGACCGGGCCCACTGGATGACGCGGTAAATTAGCCCCTCGATGAAGATGAGGGCCGCCAGGTAAGGCACCACCACCCCGAAAAGGAGCTGCAAGTTCCCCTGGACCCCCACGTAGGCGACGATCACCAGTCCCAGGACTGCGAACAGGGCTGCAAAGAAATGACGCTTAAAAAAATCCATTTACTGTCACCTCGTTTCCAAGTTTGCCTTTAGCTGCCGCTTCCTGCTCAAGGGTTTATGCTAAGTCCAAGCCGGTTCGGCGCAGCAAGCCGCTGACCCGGTTTTTAATCTCGTCTACCCTGACTTCGCACAGCTTCTCTCGCCGCTTGGTGTAAACGTCAAAGCCGAGCAGGGCCAGCCCGTCAATGCGGGACTCCAGCTCCAGGAGCTCCCCGGAGAGGTCCTCTGCCCGGAGCTCTTTCGCCAGTTCTTCCCGGATCACATTCTTTAAGAGGAAGATGAACGCCAGGGCCTGGGAGGGGGAAAAATTCTGAATGGCCCTGATTTTGATGATTTCGTCGAGAAAGGCCAGGACCCGGTCGGTGTCCATCTCGACGAGCAGGGCGTCATAGAGGCCCTTGATCCCCTGGGAAATTGAGGCCCCCACCGGGTTGTCGAAACGGTCCTTATCCTTCTTTAGAAAGATGGCGGTTTCCGCGGCATAGCTCTCGTAAATTACCCGGAGCCACCCATCGACAATGCGTGATTTTTTCCGGGTCAGGAGGTCCGTTAATTTCATAGTGGATTGGTTCGGTACCCGAGGATATGGCTTTTGAATGTTAAAACATTCACAAAATCAGTGTCAAGGAAAAAATGACTTGGCCCAGGAGGCAAACTCGCACTCCGGTGGGGCCCGGCAGGAGTTTGCCCAAACGGCCAGCCTGGGGCTGCCCCCGGGGGCAAGACCCAGCGCCCGGGGCGGCAGGACGTCTGGGGACTCCCCTGCTGCTGCCGCCGGCCAGGCCAACCGGGGCTACCCCGTCCATGGGGGAAAATTCGGCCATGAACCGGGGGGTCAGCTCCCGGCGGAGGGCTCCGGGGGGCCTTTCTCTTGCCCCGCGGCCCGCTCTGGGGGGCGGGCTTCCGGTGGCCCCAGGTGGCCGGCTCCCCGGTCCCGAAACACCAGGTAGCTCAGCCAATAGACGTTGGCGGTCAACAGCACCGTCAAGCCTATCAGATATTGGCGGCTCTCCACCCCCACGGCGTGCAGCAGGAACTT
>DASWLF010000139.1:0-7076 GCA_036396255.1 Desulfobaccales bacterium | reverse complement strand
CCTGCCGCCCCTCAGTTTCGAAGAGGCCCTGGAGACCTCCAAGGTCTATAGCATCCTGGGGCGCCTCCGGCCCGGCCGGCCTCTGGTCACGGAGCGGCCCTTCCGGGGTCCGCACCACACCATCTCGGACGCCGGCTTGATCGGCGGCGGCCCCAATCCCCGCCCCGGCGAAGTGAGCCTGGCCCACAACGGGGTGCTGTTCCTGGACGAGCTGCCCGAGTTCAAGCGCGCCACCCTGGAGGTGCTGCGCCAGCCCCTGGAGGAGGGCCGGGTCACCATCTCCCGGGCTGCCACCTCCCTCACCTACCCGGGCCGCTTCATGCTGGTGGCCGCCATGAACCCCTGTCCCTGCGGCTTCTTTGGGGACCCCAAACGGGCCTGCCGCTGCACCCCCAACCAGGTCAACCATTATCGCTCCCGCATTTCCGGGCCCCTGTTGGACCGCATCGACCTCCAGATCCAGGTGCCCGCGGTGGCCTTCCGGGAACTGGCCGCGGCCGACGGCGGCGAGGGCTCGGCCGAACTGCGGGCCCAGGTGCTCAAAGCCCGGGCGCTGCAAAATGCCAGGTTCCCGCGCGGCCGCATCCACGCCAACGCCCACATGACCCCCCGGCTGGTGAAGCAGCACTGCGCCCTGACGCCGGACTCCCACCGGCTGCTGGAGGCGGCCATGGAGCGCCTGGGACTCTCGGCCCGGGCTTACCACCGCATCCTCAAGATCGCCCGCACCATCGCCGACCTGGAAGGGGAAGCGTCCCTCGCCCTGGCCCACGTGGCCGAGGCCATCCAGTACCGCACCCTGGACCGACAGTTCACCAATGAAAAGGTCCAACTGTTCGTAAAGGAGGTGGTTCAGGACTATTTAATTAAATGAGATGATTCTTCTGGTTCCCAAGCTCCCGCGTGGGAGCCAGTTTGGGTGCAAAGCTCTGCCCTGAAAAGTTCGGCATAATGACCGGGGCACAGCGTGCTGTGCCCCTACATTAAAATATGCGCTATTCGTAGGGGCACGGCGAGCCGTGCCCCCTAATAACTTTTCGTTATTTACGGGTGAGCCGAAGGTTCATGTTCAACTGCTTTGCAAAACAGCTGGCAATCGCCGGTGACATGCCTGTTGCCAAATGGAGCTTGGCGTCCATAGACGTCCCCAAGCAGGAGCCCGGGGACGAGATATGAATTTATCATCTCTCCTTGCCGCGGGGGCTGGGACTGCCTATTTTTAAACCAGAGCCCCTTTGGGGCCTTGCTACGTTGTGGCCCATATTGGCGCCACCGGAGAGGCGACCATGGGTTATGCGGTGGTGGGTTTGAAGACCAAGGTCCTGGAGATATATCCTGAAATCGAAAAAATGAAGGTCATTCCCAGCCTGACTTTCGATGAAGCTAAAAAGCCTACGTTTTTTAATTTAACCAAAGGCGTCCCAGAATTATCTACTTACATTGACAAGGGGAACGCCGACCGGTGCATGGACACGCACGTTTGCGTCAGCCTGGGGGTGCGGGTGCGGCAATTTCTGGAAAACTTCAAAGAAAGGGGATAATGGAGTATAATAAATAAATTTGCCGGACTTGCCGGCAGGGGAGGGCGCCAGCAGGGAGTCGGCAGGGACGCGGGCCGTCACCGATGTAGCCCGATGTAGGGGCGGGTTTAAAACCCGCCCCTACGGGCAGGCGGCGGGCACGGAGGCCCGCCCCACCGAAGGTTAAGATGGTAGGGCGGCCGTCCCCGGCCGCCCCCAGAAAAATGTGGCCGCAGGCTTCAGCTTGCGCCGGCACAGGCTGGAAGCCTGTGCCACCAAAGATTTATGCCCCCAATAATTACCTGGCGGCGGCTGCAGGGGCCCGCCCTACCGGAAAAATAAATTCGGTAAGGCAAGCCAGGCAAAGGTAAACGGCAGGACATGCGGATCTTCAAAGGACCCAGCCCCAATCGGTTGGAGAAATACCATCAGCGGCGGCGCTGGGCCCGGCGACTGGGCTGGATCCTGTACGGCTTGCTGTTCACCGGGCTGCTGGCCGCGGCCGCGGCCGGGGGCTACATCTATTACCATTTTTTGCAGGACCTGCCGGATTTCACCTCCATCAAGGAGTTCCGGCCGTCGGTGGTGACCACCATCTTCGCCCGGGACGGCCGCCGCATCGGCGAATTCTACTCGGAGCGGCGCATCGAGGTGCCTTACAGCCGGCTGCCCCGGCACCTCATCCTGGCCTTTGTGGCCGCGGAGGACGCCCGCTTCTTCGAGCACCCCGGGGTGGACATCACCGGCATCGTCCGGGCCTTCTTCCGCAACCTGGAAGCCGGCGAAGTGGTCCAGGGCGGCAGCACCATCACCCAGCAGGTGGTGAAACGCATCCTGCTGAGCTCGGAGAAGAGCCTGGCCCGCAAGATCCGGGAAGCGGTGCTGGCCTACCGCATCGACAATTACCTGACCAAGGAAGAGATCCTGAATCTCTATATGAACCACATCTTTCTGGGCCACGGCGCCTACGGGGTGGAGGCCGCGGCCCAGGAGTATTTTTCCAAGCACGTGGAAGACCTGACCCTGGCGGAGTCGGCCATCCTGGCGGGCATCCCCAAGGCCCCCAGCCGTTACGATCCCTATCTCAACCCCCAGCGGGCCAAGGAGCGCCAGACCTACGTCTTGCGGCGCATGGCCGACGTGGGATTCATCAGCAAGGCGGAAGAGGCCGCGGCCCTGAAGCAGCCCGTCAAGTTGAAGCCCTTCCGGCCCGACTGGATCAAGGAGTGCGGCTACTTCAACGAGCACGTGCGGACCCTCCTGGAAAACCGCTTTGGCAAGGAGTCGGTTTACAACCTGGGGCTCAAGGTCTACACCACCGCGGACGTGGAGCTCCATAAGGACGCCCAGGCGGCCATCCAGCAGGGCATCGACGGCCTGATCAAGCGCAACGGATACAAAGGGCCCCTGCGGCACCTGAAAGGCAAGGAGCTTACCGCCTACCTGGACCGCCAGAACAAATATTATCGCAAGTATCCCCCGCGTAAGGGCCTGTCCGTCACCGCGGTGGTGACCCAGTTTGACCGGCGCCGCCAGGCGGTGAACATCCGCCTGGGGGAATATACCGGGGTCCTGCAGGAGCCGGCCACGGGTCAATCCCGGGCCGCGGGCTTGTTGGCAGTGCTGAGGCCCGGCGATGTGGTGCAGGTGCGCCTCAAGGAGCGGGACCGGCGCCAGAACAAGTGGGTGGCGGAGCTGGTCCCCGCCCCCATGGTGCAGGCGGCGGTGGTCTCCATGGAGCTCAAGACCGGAAAGGTCAGGGTCCTCATGGGCGGCAAGGACTTCGGGGACTCAACCTTCAACCGGGCCACCCAGGCCCGGCGCCAGCCCGGCAGCGCCTTCAAACCCATCATCTATGCCGCCGCGGTGGACAAGGGCTACCGGCCCGATTCCGTCCTGCTGGACGCGCCCCTCTCGCTGCCCGGAGGGCGCCGGGGGCAGGTCTGGTCGCCCCAGAACTACGACCACCACTTTGACGGCCCCATTCCCCTGGCCACGGCCCTGGCCCGGTCCCGCAACGTGCCCACGGTGCGGCTGATGATGTCCATCGGCATCCCGGCCACGGTGAAGATGGCCCAGACCCTGGGGCTCACCACCCCCATCTTCCCCAACTACGCTTCCGCCCTGGGGGCCTCGGAGGTCACCCTCATGGAGCTCACCCGGGCCTATTCCGTCTTCCCCAACCAGGGGATGCTGGTGGACCCCGTCTTCATCCAGCGCATCGAAGACCGGGACGGCCGGGTGTTGGCGGAAAACCACCTCCAGAAGCACCAGGTGCTCAATCCCTCTACGGCCCAGACCATGACCCAGCTCTTGATGGGAGTGGTAGAGCGGGGCACCGGCGGCCGGGTGAAGGTCTTGGGCCGGCCCATGGGCGGCAAGACCGGCACCACCAACCGCACCCGGGACGCCTGGTTCATCGGCTTCACCCCGTCCCTCATCACCGGCACCTGGGTGGGGATGGACGACGAGCGCAGCCTGGGGCCCAAGGAGACCGGTTCCCAGGCCGCCGCCCCCATCTTTATCGCCTACATGAAGGAAGCCCTGAAGGGCAGCCCGGTGGAGCAATTCCCGGAACTGCCGGCCACCCTCCTGGCCCGGGGGGCGGAAGGCCAGGCCCGGGATGAAGAAGAAGGCGCGGCCGCGGAGGATTTCTACCCCGAGGACGCCGTCATTCAGGAGAAGGCCCAGACCGAGACCCCCCAGGCCTCCAGCCAGCAATTCTTCAAGAGCGATCTGGACGATTAAAATACGGTTCTTGGTTTTGGGTTTTCGGTTTTCGGTAAAAAGATTGATCGGGATTTTTCTTGATTTTTGCATACTCCTCTCAAGGATGGGAGACCGGACCTGCAACACCCCAACGCATATTTTTTTTAACCGGAAACCGAAAACTGAAAACCGAAAACTGCAATAGGAGCATCCATGCGACAGATCGAGGTATCCCAGGTCACCCGGGCCGTGAAGGAGGCGGCCATTGCCGCCAATTATGAACCGGAGGAGGACCTCCTCCGGGCTTTGGCCCGGGGGGCCGAAGCCGAGGAGTCGGAAAGCGGCCGGGAGATCTTTCGCCAATTGCTGGAGAACGCCCGCATCGCCAGGGAGGAGCTCATCCCCATGTGCCAGGACTGCGGCCTGGTGGTGGTCTTCGTGGAGTTGGGCCAGGACGTGCACCTGGTGGGAGGGAGCCTCGCGGAAGCCATTCAGGAAGGGGTGCGCCAGGGGTACGGGGAAGGGTATCTCAGGAAATCGCTGTGCCACCCCTTGACCCGGGCCAACACCGGGGACAATACCCCCGCGGTGATCCACACCGAAATCGTCCCCGGGGACCATTTGCGCCTCATCGTGGTCCCCAAAGGCGGCGGCAGCGAAAATATGAGCCGTCTTTACATGCTGAAGCCCGCGGAGGGCCTGGCCGGCATCAAGGAAAAGGTGGTGGCCACGGTCAGGGAGGCCGGGCCCAACCCCTGCCCACCCATCATTGTGGGGGTGGGCATTGGCGGGACCTTTGAGCGGGCGGCGCTGCTGGCCAAAAAGGCCCTGCTGCGGGAACTGGGCCTGCCCCACCCCGATCCGGAAATCGCCGCCCTGGAGCAAGAGCTTCTGAAAGAGATTAACGATCTGGGCATCGGCCCCGCGGGGTTGGGAGGGCGGATCACCGCCCTGGCGGTCCAGGTCCTGATGGAGCCCTGCCACATCGCCTCGCTGCCGGTGGCGGTGAACATCCAGTGCCACGCTGCCCGCCATAAGGAAGTGGTGTTATAGGAAATTTGCGTGGCGCGGTTCTGATATTAATTTGACGTCAAAATTAGAGCACTTGAGGCTGATGATATACCACCATGAAGATTGGCAAATCCCCCTGAATCCCCCTTTTTCAAAGGGGGACTTTTAAGAGAACGCCCTTTAGCCCCCTCTTTGGAAAAGGGGGGCTGGGGGGGATTTCATCATGGTTGTGTCAATACTCTATTTATGACGTACAGTTATTATGAGAGAGTTAATCAACTGATTCTTGGCGTTCTTAGCGCCTTGGCGAGGGAAATATTGAGCTCACGCCAAAGCGCAAAGACGCAAAGGCATTCAGGTGAAACATGGCCAAGACGGTGAAACTTACCCCTCCCCTGACGGATGAGGACGTGCTTCAGCTGGAGATCGGCGACCGGGTCCTGGTCAGCGGGGTCATCTATACGGCCCGGGACGCGGCCCACAAGCGCCTGGTGGACCTGCTGGCAGCCGGGAAAGAGCTGCCCGTGGACCTAAAGGGGCAGATCCTGTATTACGTGGGTCCCAGCCCGGCCCGCCCCGGCCGGGTCATCGGGGCCGCAGGTCCCACCACCGCCTACCGCATGGACTCCTACGCCCCCACCTTGATGCGGCTGGGCTTGAAGGCCATGATCGGCAAGGGCAAAAGGGACCCCGCGGTCATCGCCGCCATGCAAGAGCACAAGGCCGTTTACCTGGGGGCCACCGGCGGCGCCGGGGCCCTCATCTCCCGGTGCATCAAGGAGGCCCGGGTGGTGGCTTTCCCGGAGCTGGGGCCCGAGGCCGTCCACCGGCTGGTGGTGGCAGACCTTCCCACCATTGTCATCAACGATTGTTATGGCCGGGATCTGTATGAAGTCGGCGTCGCTGAGTATCGGCGGGCGCCCGCCCCCTGATTCCAAGGCCCCCAGGCGTTTGCCGGGATTCCTGGCATCCGGTTTGAGGAAGTGAATATGAACCTCCCCATGGACCTGACGGAAGTTGCGGCCCGGGTTAAAGAAAAGCGCCGGATCTTCAAGGAGTACAAATTCGGTCCCTTGAAGGACGACGCCCTCAAGACCTTCTTCGACCTGGCCCAGGAATACGAGACCATGGAGAACTTCTACCGGGTCTCGGTGAGCGTCATCAAGGAGTTCTTCGGGTTGGACTCCCGGCTTTACCTGATTTGCTCGGAAGGCCAGTTAGAACTGGTGTGCGACAGCCTCCAGGGGGTCTATCCCGGCAAGACCCCGCCTCTGCCCCATATCCTCCTGGCCAGCCAGTCCTACGGCGCTGACAACTCCTGGATGATCCCCATCCGGGGCAACCTGCTGCTGGTAAACCAGCTGCCCTTTTACGCCAAGGACCAGGTCATCGGCATGCTGGAACTGTTCCCCGCCAAAAAGATTCGGGCGGCCAACCATTTTTTCTTTGAGAAGTTCGCCAACCGCCTGGGTTACAACCTCCACATCAAGATCATCGCCAGTCAGAACATCCAGCACATCCGGTTCATCAACAGCCTGGTGGCCGATATCGAACACAACGTCATCATCCCCAACATCAGCCTCAGCCTTTACCTGAGGCATTTGCGGGACAAGATCAAGAAGCTGAAAGAGCTGGAGTGCCTCTGTGAGTTCCGCACCGCGGAGTGCCAGACCCAGACGGAGACGCAGCAAGTCTTCCGGGAATTGATCGACGCCATGGAAGCCGACTACCAGACCCTGGAGCAGCACTACCGCGGGGTGAGCCTGTTCATCGAGTCGCTGTTTCGGCTGTCCCATTTCCAGAAGGGCCACCTGGTCCTGCGGCGCCGCACCACCC
>DASWLF010000138.1:0-5280 GCA_036396255.1 Desulfobaccales bacterium | reverse complement strand
CCCTTTGACGGGGTTGTGGTCCGGGCCCATGGTGAACTGGCCGGTGACCCCGGGGAAGTCTTTGGTGGCCGCCAGGGCCCGGGTGATTTTGTCGCCGTTGAGTTCGCCGGCCTTCTCCATGGCCGCGGCCAGCAGAAAATAGCCGTCGCCGCCCAGGGCCGCGAAGGCGTCCAGCTGCTTGTGATAGGTTTTTTCATAAGACTGCACGAAGCGCCGCCCCAATTCCGTGGTCACCCCCTGGCGGTGGAACAGGGCGGTGAAATACATGCCGTTCACCGCCTCGCCGCCGATGGTAACCAGCTCCGGCACCTGGGCGCCGTCGCCGGTGAGGACCGTAGTCCTGACCCCCAGGTCCTTAAGCTGCTTGGCCAGCAGGGCGTCCTCGGTGTAGTAGTTGGGGGCGTAAATCAGGTCGGGGCGGGCCGCTTTCATGGCCGATATCTGGGCGCTGAAGTCCTGGTCGCCCGTCTGAATATAGCTGGTGGCCACGATCTCGCCTCCCCGGGCTTTAAATTCCATCACAAAGAAATTGGCCAGGCCCACGCAATAGTCCTGGGCCTGGTCGATGAGCACCGCCACCCGCCGGGCCTTCAGGTGCTCCCAGGCGAAGCGGGCCGCCACCTTGCCTTGCAGGTCGTCCACGTAGGCGGCCCGGAAGGCGTATTTGCGGTTCTGGGTCACCAACGGGTTGGTGGCGGTGGGAGAGATATTGGGAATCCCGGCCCGCTCGGCGATGGGCACCCCGGCCAGGGTGTCGCTGCTGATGACTTCGCCGATGATGGCCGCCACCTTGTCCTTCTCAATGAGGCGGCTCACCGCGTTGGCGGCCTCGATGCGGTCGCTGCGGGTGTCCAGCAGGATGAGCTTCACCGGCTGACCCAAGATCCGGGGCTGCAGCCGGTGCGCCACCTGCACCCCTTCCCACACCATCTGGCCCATGGCCGCGGCGGGCCCGGTCATGGGCAGGTAGAGCCCGATTCTGACCTCCCCGGCCGCCGGGGTTGCGATTAGCAGCAATAACCAGCCTAAGAAAACCAGTTTGTTAATAGAACAGAACTCCTCTCAATCTGCCGGCTCAAGGGCGAAAAGGCGAAAAAGGGCAAAAGGCGAAAGGGAAAATACCGCAGAAGGGAATCGGCGCCTCACCTTTTCGCCTTTTCCCCTTTTAACCTTTCCCCCCAGTTTTTAAAGGCTTGTCCCCACCCCTTAACATACCTATAATAGCACATGAAAGCGCGATGCGGAAATGAATTCCGGTGACATTAAGGGGTGCGCCATGGAACTGAAACTGGCCAAACTGCTGATTCCCGAAGGGGCCAATATCATCCTGGGCCAGAGCCACTTCATCAAAACCGTGGAAGACTTGTATGAGATTGTCGTGGGCATCGTGCCGGGGTGCAAATTCGGCCTGGCCTTTTCCGAATCCTCCGGGGACTGCCTGATCCGGGTGGAAGGAAACGACCAGGAGCTGATGGCCGCGGCCACGGCCAACGCCGAAAGACTGGCGGCCGGACACACCTTCAACATCCTGATCAAGGACGCCTTTCCCATCAACCTCCTCAATGCCATCAAGCTGTGCCCCGAAGTCTGCCGCATCTTCTGCGCCACCGCCAACCAGGTGGAGGTCATCCTGGCCGAAACCGCCCAGGGCCGGGGTGTCCTGGGGGTGGTGGACGGGAGCTCCCCCAAAGGCGTGGAAGACGACGCCGGCCGTACCTGGCGCCATGAAATACTGAGGAAGTTCGGGTATAAGAAATGAGGTGTTGGGGGGAGGGCCAGGGGCTTCCACAGGCGAGACGCCTGTGCCACTGGCCCCTGCCCCCCTCTCCCAAAAAACTATAGCGGGGTCTAACCATTGAAAGCCGCCGTCTTGGCGGCGGGGTTGGGCACCAGGCTCCGGCCTTTGACGGACCTGGTTCCCAAGCCCCTGATGCCGGTGTTGAATCGCCCCTTGTTGGGCCTCGTGTTGGCCCAGCTTGAGCAGGCGGGCTTTACCCGGGTGGCGGTGAACACCCATCATCTGGGGGAGATGGTTGAGCAATTTTTAGCAGGGCAGGGGCCCCCGGGGTTGAAGTTAAGTGTCAGTCCCGAGCCGGAGTTGCTGGGCACGGGGGGGGGCCTGAAAAAACTGGGAGAGATCCTGGGGGGCGGGCCCTTCCTGGCGGTGAACGGCGATATCCTGACGGACCTGGACCTGGGGGCGGTGTACCGCAGCCACCGGGAAGGCGCCCTAAGCACCCTGGTGCTCCACGATTGCCCGCCTTACAATCAGGTGTGGGAAAAGGACGGGGCGGTGGTGAGCATTGGCGCGCCGCCGGGGACCCCGGCGGGGCGGCCTCTGGCCTACACCGGCGTCCAGGTGGTGGGACCGGAGATGCTGAGATATCTGCCCCCGGCCGGCCGGCCAGCCGACCTGGTGGCGACCTGGCGGCAGGCCCTGGCCGCGGGGGCGCGGATCGACGCCCTGGTGGTATCGGGTGCCTTTTGGCAGGACCTGGGCGCCCCGGAGTCCTACCTGGCGCTGCACCGGCGTTTACTGGGCGGCGCCGCCCCCAGCCTGGCCGGGTTCTTCCCGAAGCTCACCGACCCCTTTATCGGTGCCGGCGCCGGCATCGCCGGGGGAGTTCAGTTCCGCGGCGGGGTTTGCCTGGCGGCCGGGGTGCAGGTGGGGGCGGGGGCCTCTTTGAAGAATACCGTGGTTTGGGAAGGGGCGGTCATCGCCCCGGAGGTGAGCCTGGAAGATTGCATCGTAGCCGCGGGCGTGCAGGTGCGCGCTTCGGCCCGGGGCCGGATGTTGGTGTAAGGGGATGGCCAGCAGCCGGCATGGACCAAGCGCCCCCCGGCCAGGGGGGCCGGCGGTCTTAACGGAAAGGAGACCCATGATCACTCACATCGTGCTGTTCAAACTGCTTCATGGCACTCCCGAAAGGGCGGCAGAAGCGAGACAGGTCCTGGCCGGGATGGCGGGCAAAATCCCGGAGTTGCGCCACCTGGAAGTGGGGGTTGACCTGGTTCACTCCGAGCGGTCCTACGACCTGGCTCTGCTGGCCCGGTTCGACTCCCTGGACGACTTGCGGGCCTACCAGGTGCACCCGGTGCACGTGGAGGTTGTGAAATACATGCAGGGAGTGCGGCAGTCGGCTGTGGTGGTGGATTATGAGACTCCCTAGTGTAGTGTCCCAGGTGTAGTTTTTAATATTTTCGTAGGGGCGCACCTGCGTGTGCGCCCAAAAATAGGGCGGACACATGGGTCCGCCCCTACAAAGGATACTGAATAGTTTTGAAAATAATATCCGGCACACGATACTATGGTTGTGTTTCAGAAATATCTTGCCTTAAGGAATCGGCTTTTTCCCCTCCCCCTAAAGGGGGAGGGCCAGGGTGGGGGTGAGAATATCTTGCAATTTCAACATCTTTCCCCCTCCCCCCAACCCCCTCCCACCAGGGGAGGGGGAGATTTATTGCCGAAACTTAGTAAAGGTACTTGTGAAACAGGATACTATGGTCGCGTTTCGCTAATTGTATGACAAAAAATACCCCGTAACTCTATTTCTGTAGCCTTAAAGTCCCCCTTTCTTAAAGGGGGATTTAGGGGGATTATCAAGGAGTTATAATCCCCTCTGGCCCCCCTTTAGAAAAGGGGGGTAAAGACCAAGGTTTTTAATTCCCGTTAATTGCAAGAAGTTGCACCAGGAAGCCATCCTATGTCCGAGGTTTTTAAAACCCTGCGCCTGGAGGCGGCGGTGGCGGAACGGGGCGCCACCCTGAGCGGGGCCCAGCCTCTGGCGGGAGACGGCTCCGACCGCCGCTTCTTCCGCCTGCTGGGGTCGCCCACCGTGGTGCTGCTTTTTCACCCCCACCCCCCCGGCGGGGAGGTGAATGAAAACGACTCCTATTACCAGGTGGGCCGGCATCTGCGGGCCAAAGGGGTGCCGGTGCCGGAGATTTACGCCTACTGCCGGGAAGAGTTCTGGATGCTCCTGGAGGACCTGGGAGACATCAGCCTGGAGACCGCGGTGAAGCGGTCGCCCCAGGAGGGACTGGTGCGCTTCTGGTACCGCCAGGCCCTGGAGGTGCTGGTGGCGATGCAGGTCAACGGCAGGGAAGGCTTCGATGCGGCCTGGTGTTTCGACACTCCCATGGTGCACCGCCCCTTTTTGTGGGAGCGGGAGTGCGGCTATTTCGTCCGGGCGTTCCTTAAGGGCTACCAGAAGCTGAAGATCTCCCTGGAAGACCTGGCCCCGGACTTCGAGCGGCTCCTGACCGGGGCTTTGCCCCCGGGGCCCAACTACTTTTTGCACCGGGACTTCCAGTCCCGCAACCTCTTGATCAAGGGGGGCCGGCTGCGGGTCATCGATTTCCAGGGAGGGCGGCTGGGGCCCCTGGGCTATGACGCCGCGGCCCTGCTCATCGACCCCTACGTCAACCTGAGCCCGGCCCGGCAGGCCGAATTTCTGGACTACTACCTGGAACTCCTCCAGGCCCGGCTGGACCTGGACCCGGAGGCCTTCCGGGAGCAGTACTACCATCTGGCCCTCTGCCGCAATCTCCAGATCCTGGGGGCCTTCGGTCACCTGACCCGGGTCAAGGGGAAGGACCATTTTGCCCGGTACATCCCGGCGGCGCTGACGGGCCTGCGCCGCCGCTTGCAGGAGCGGCCGGGGGAATTTCCCTTGCTTACCCGGGCGGTGGCTGAGGGGCGCTGAAGGGGGGAAGTAGATATCCCGGCCAGAGCAAAGCAGTCAGGGCAAATCTGGGAATTGCAGAGGTATTTTACCTCATTACCCCATGGGGAGCCTCAAGATTCCGCCTTTAGATCGAGCCTAGCGCAACAGTTCATAAATTCGGTAACGTATTTTCCTGTCACCCGGAGCCGCAGGGGAGGGGGCTCCGTATTTTGTCTGGAGATTCTTCGCCGCCTCCGGCGGCTCAGAATGACAAAAATTGGATGCTACCGCTTTTATGAGATTTTGTACTTAGTACAGAATTTCGTAATTATGGTGACGTTTTTACAAAGCCCCCCCTCACCCCAGCCCTCTCCCCCCGCCAGCGGGGGGAGAGGGAGCATTACAGGAGTTCCTTCTTTATCCCCTCTCCCCCAATGGGGGAGAGGGTCAGGGTGAGGGGGAATTAGATCACTGTTCCGTTCCCGTTAATAAATACGTAACCGAATTTATGAACCACTGTATTTAGTTGCCGGTGAATAAACCAGACCAAGGTTCCCGGTCCATCTTTACTGCGTAGGTCCCAGGACCCACCCAGCCCTCCTGCCCCGCGGGC
>DASWLF010000137.1:0-6176 GCA_036396255.1 Desulfobaccales bacterium | reverse complement strand
TCCAGGTAAATGGCGGACATCTCCACCGCGCAGAACTGGTGCAGGCGGTGGTAGGCCTGATGGAACTCGTAATCCCCATAGGCCTTTTTGACCCGCGCCAGCAGTTGGGCCAGCCAGGACAGGGCCAGGCGGTCCAGCTCCGGCCTCTGGGCCGGGGCCAGCCAGTGTTGCTGCGGATCGAAGTCGTAGAGATTCCCCAGCATGAAGCGGGCAGTGTTGCGGAAGCGCCGGTAGGCGTCGGCCAACTGCTTCAGGATGTCTCCCGAGAGGCGGACGTCGTCCCGGTAATCCTCGGCGGCCACCCACAGCCGCAGGATTTCGGCCCCGTACCGGTCCATGACCTCCTGGGGGGCAATGACGTTGCCCAGGGACTTGGACATCTTGCGGCCCTCGCCGTCCACCACGAAGCCGTGGGTCAGCACCCCCTTGTAAGGGGCTGCTCCCCTGGTCCCCACCGCAGTGAGCAGACTGCTGTGGAACCAGCCCCGGTGCTGGTCCGAGCCCTCCAGATAGAGGTCCGCGGGCAGGCCCAGGGCCGGGTTGGGCTCCACCACCGCGGCCCAGCTCACCCCGGAGTCGAACCAGACGTCCAGGATGTCCGTCTCCTTGGCGAACTCGCCGCGGCCGCAGGAACAGCGGCTGCCGGCCGGCAGCAGCTCCGCCGCGGTGCGGTCAAACCAGAAATCCGCGCCCTCGCGGCGCACCCGCTGGATGAGGCCGGCCAAAACTTCCTGGGTAAGGAACACCGCCCCGCAGCCTTGGCAATGGAAGGCCATGATGGGCACCCCCCAGGCTCGCTGGCGGGAGATGCACCAGTCCGGCCGCCGCTCCACCATCTGGTAGATGCGTTCCCGGCCCCAGCGGGGAATCCAGGTGACCCGGTCGATGGCCTGGAGAGCCTTCTGCCGCAGGCTGTGGTGCTCCAGGGAAATGAACCACTGCTCCGTGGCCCGAAAGATGATGGGCTGCTTGCAGCGCCAGCAGTGGGGATAGCTGTGGGTGGTCTCCGCCGCTTTCAGCAGCTTCCCCTGCCGGGAGAGCAACTCAATGATGCCGGCATTGGCCACCCAGACCTTTTGGCCGGCGAACTCCGGCACCTCGGAGGTGAACTTGCCGTGGTCGTCCACCGGCGAGTAGGGGGCGAGCCCGTATTTCCGGCCGCTGTCATAGTCCTCCTGACCGTGCCCCGGCGCGATGTGCACCAAGCCGGTGCCGGCCTCCAGGGTGACGTAATCGGCCAGGATCACCTGGGAAGTGCGGTCAATCCAGGGATGGCGGCAGAAGGCCCCTTCCAGGCGCCGGCCGGGAAGGCGCAGGATTTCCTTCCCCTTAAGGCCCCAAAAGGACAGGAGCCCCGGGGCCAGCTCCCCGGCCACCAGCAACACTTCCTCCCCCACCTCCAGCCCGACGTATTCCAGGTCCGGGTGCACCGCGATGGCCTGGTTGGCCGGCAGGGTCCAGGGGGTGGTGGTCCAGATGACCAGGGAGACCTGGCGGCCGCTTAGCTCCGGCACCTGGGACGGCGGACTCGCCAGGGGGAATTTCACGTAGATGGAGGGGGTCTGGTGCTCCTCGTATTCCACCTCCGCCTCGGCCAGGGCGGTGCGGCAGGTGGCGCACCAGTGCACCGGCTTTTTGCTGCGGTAGACGGCCCCGCTGAAAAAGAAGCGGCCGTATTCTTCCAGGATTTCGGCCACGTAGGCGTTATGCATGGTCAGGTAGGGGTGGTCCCAGTCCCCCAGCACCCCCAGGCGCTCAAATTCGGCCCGCTGGATGCCGATGAACTTCCGGGCATAAGCCCGGCAGCGGCTCCTAATCTCCACCTGGGACAATTTTAACCCCTCAGCCTTCAACTCCTTGTCAACCTGGTGTTCGATGGGTAACCCGTGGCAGTCCCAGCCGGGCACATAGGGGCAATCAAAACCCATCATCTGCCGGGACTTGATGATAATGTCTTTCAGAATCTTGTTTAAGGCGTGCCCCAGGTGAATGTGGCCGTTGGCGTAAGGAGGGCCGTCATGCAGGACAAAGCGGGGGCGCCCCTGGCCCTGGGCCCGGATCTTGCCGTAGAGGCCCATCTCCTCCCAGCGTTTCAGGATCTGGGGCTCCCGTTGCGGCAGGTCCGCTTTCATGGGAAAATCAGTGCGGGGCAGGTTGAGGGTTTCTTTATAATCCATCCACAGGCCTCCAAGCCAATTATGTCAGTTTAACATACTCCATCGCCTCATAAAATCAATAAGATGCAACGGGGTATCACTCCTTCCTCTGATTAGCCCTGGTAAAGTTGCCAGGGCGAAGACGACAAAGATGTAGGGTGGGGACGGCCCACCGGATGAAGGGTGCGTATTGCCTACCCTTCATCCAAGCTCCCCATAAGGGATTGGGGGCTATTGACCGGCAGGCTGACTTTCGGGTAAGATTAATCATGCGCCGCGCCGTCATCGCTGTCCTCCTGTCGGCCCTGGTCTTTCCGGGGCTGGGTCAACTCTATAACCAGGACCGCCGCAAAGGCATTTTCCTGGTCCTGGGTGCCAACGCCCTGCTGGGTCTGCTGCTGTTGATGACCTTGATACTGCTGTCCAGGGAATACACCGCGGTCTATTACCCCAGACCCCTCACCCTGGAAATCTTCCAGACCCTGCTCCTGGATACCGTGGCCAGTCCCCTGTTCTGGCTCCCCTTCGGCCTGCTGCTGGCTCTGTGGGGTTACGCCGCGGTGGACGCCGGACGCCGGGCCAACTTGGTCCAGAAAGAAGAATCATGACAGCGGGCGACCTTTTCTGGCTCGCGTTACTGGGCGCGGCCTTCTATCCCCTGATCAAGCAAAAGGCCCTGGAGTTGGCCCGGAGACGCCTGCTCTCCCAACTGGAGCAGAAGCGGGGCTCCCGGGCCATTCTGCTGGTGCACCGCCAGGAGACCATGGCCTTTTTGGGCCTCCCCATCTTCCGGTACATCGACGTCAACGACTCCGAGGAAGTGATCCGGGCCATCCACCTTACCGACCCCAAGGTGCCCATCGATTTCATTCTCCACACCCCCGGCGGCCTGGTGCTGGCTTCCCTCCAAATCGCCCGGGCCCTGAGCAAACGCCCGGGAAAAGTCACGGTCTTTGTGCCCCATTATGCCATGTCCGGGGGGACGCTCCTGGCCCTGGCCGCCGATGAGATCGTCATGAGCGAGTTTGCGGTGCTGGGCCCGGTGGACCCCCAGGTGGGACAACTGCCGGCCGTGTCCCTGCTTAGGGCGGTGGCCAAGAAGTCCGTGGACGAGCTCGACGACCAGACCCTCATCCTGGCGGACCAGGCGGAAAAGGCCATAACCCAGGTGCGCGGCAGCCTCACCGAATTGCTGGAAAAGAACCACCCCCCGGAGAAGGCCGCAGAACTGGCCCGCCTCATGGTGGAAGGAACCTGGACCCACGATTTCCCCATCACCTTTGAGATCGCCAAATCCCTGGGGTTCCCGGTCTCCTCCGAGATGCCCAAGGAAGTCCTGGACCTGATGGCCCTGTTCCCCCAGCCCGTGCGCCGGGTGCCGGCGGTGGAATACCTGCCCTACCCCCGCCGCCCAAAACCATCCTGAAAAAGGGTGGTAGGGGCGCCATTCATGGCGCCCGCCCCGGCTCTGGCCATCGTGGCCAGGTTTAAGGCGGGCGGGATAAATCACGCCCCTCCCATGGCAGAATCGTTCTTAATTATAGAAACTTAGCAATTTGGGAAAGGTAATCATGAGACAATACCTGCTGGATGAAATCAGCAAGGGCGATATTCCCCCGGTACGGCAGTATCTCAACGAGCACGCCACGGCCTCCCGCCTCGACGATATCTGGTGGGTGGACTTGCCGGAAGACCTGCTGAACCCGGAGCAGTTCTCCCACCGGGACTGCCGGCCCTTCCGCTTCGCGGTGGAGCTGGGGGAGACCTTCGTGCGCTTCGAGTTCCTCATCCGCAGCCAGCAAACCATGCGCTGCGCCTGCATCGGCTACGCCAGCCGCGTCCAACGGGACTTCATCCTGGCCTTCGCCGACCGGCTGGTGGAGGATTTGGCCCTGCGGACTTGAAAGCCGGCTGACCTACCCGAATCTTGTCGCTAATAATTGCGGCGCCGCCGGGATTTATCCGGGGCCCTTTTATCCTCCCCTCATCCCGCCCGCCTTCTGCCGCTATCAGCATTTTGGCAGGCAAAATTAGTAATTCCCGCCCCGAAATTCATGGTTTTCCCTAATTGTCGGGTTAATGACCTTGGGTTAGATTGCCTGCAACCAAGTTAGCCATCGAATGGAGGCGCCAATGCCCTCAATAAACCTCGTGGTCAGTTTTGTTATCGGCGGCATTCTGGGGGTGGCCATCATGCTCATGCTGATATTATTCATCGAAGGTCCTTTGTCATCTGAACTGCAGGAAAAAGCCCGGAAATTAAGGCCGGTGCAGCTGGTTAAAGCCATTCTGGAGTTGGTTGTGGTTAAGAACAAATAACGGTTTTGTCCGGGACCCGAAACTGGGGGAGGAACCACCTGGCTGAGGAGTTGAAGAATATCCGCGACCTTGACCTGATGCTGCCTTAGGGGTTAATCTTTGGCACTGTCCACCACCGGAGGCTTACACCTAGGGCATGGAATATAGCCCTCCTCCTGGGCTCCTTTTACCGATTGGAACCCCAACAATTTCTCCGGCTTTATCGTTTGCGCCCATTTGCATTCAGGATAGTGATACTTATTGGAAGTTATGGAACCGACGAACCTGGCAGGTGCTGCCGCCTCCTGGTCCGCTGGGGCGCTTTCTTTGGCAATCGGTTTCTCGGCGGCCGGCGTGGGAATCTCTGCCGGCACCAGGCGCACAACTGCCGCAGGTTTGGAAGTGGCCTTTGGTTCTTTGCCGAAGACCAGGTTCTGGTGGAGCAGGTTGGCTTGATACATCAAGAAACCAAATACTGCCATGGTAAGAGCCATGAGGGTCAGGAAGGTAGCCCCCAATACCAGGATTTTGCGGTTTTGCTTTTCCACCTGGTCCAAGCGCTCACTAAATTCAGTCTCGCGATTTAATTTCTCAACTTTTTGAATTATGGCTTCGGCTTCCGTGGAAGTGACCGTGATATTAATTTTTGATTTTTCATTCCCCTCCTCAACTTCAGTCCGGGTCTGATTCGCAGGAGGGAAATCAGGAGGGGTGGGCGCCTGTTTCCGCTTCTCCAATTCCTGGTGAACCGCCTGCAATAACCCCTTCATTTCCTGCCATTCGCCATCAATT
This sequence comes from Desulfobaccales bacterium, assembly GCA_036396255.1. GTDB lineage: Bacteria > Desulfobacterota > Desulfobaccia > Desulfobaccales > 0-14-0-80-60-11 > DASWLF01. The sequence continues at coordinate 930 of DASWLF010000137.1, read as the reverse complement.
CGTTTCAGTGTCGCCGCCAAGTCTTTAGGCCCTTGGTCTTCCCCCATCTTTCACCCCCCCTGGGCTCATGCCAACCGGCAGAATTAATTGTAAGGAATAGCAAAAATTTAATTTGATTCTGCACTAAGTTACAATCAGGGAAATACTGATTTTGAGGAGGGGGTAACCCTGAGTCAAGTTATGTTGGAGAGCTCGAAATTTGACAGCCAAGCGAGAAAGCTTTTATCTGCAGCTGCCGCTGGGGCATAGGTTCTAAACTTCTATACCTAGCGTCATAAATAATTGGACCTGATTATGGTTTTTACCGATGCAATATTTTCCAATTTGCCACCCTGAGCCGTAGGCGAAGGGTCTCTTGATTGCCGGTAAAGACGAGATTCTTCGCCGCCTGGGGCGGCTCAGAATGACAAAAAGGGAACATCCTTGTGGTTCGGTCTACAATTCCCTTGGACACCGATTTGGGCAAAATGAATCATCCCAGGAGGTGTCTCAATGGCTCAGCATGGTGGTTCGCCGCCAGGGCCATCGGAGGGAGTCCCTATGGCGACCGGAGATGGCCCTGGCCAGCAGGGGGAAAAGCCGGTCCGTCAAGGTAGGGTATGCCGGCGCTATGACCCGGGGCTTCCCGGATTGCCCCTCTTCACCCCGCGGCCGGCTTATCCAGCACCTCCCGGATCTTGTGGGCCAGGAAATCGTGCTTGAAGGGCTTCTGGATAAAGGCGGTCCCCGGGTCCAGGACGCCGTGGTGCACAATGGCGTTTTCCGTGTGTCCCGACATGAACAGGACCTTCATTTCGGGACGCTGGGGTTTCAAATTCTCCATGATCTCCTGGCCGCTCATCCCGGGCATGACCACGTCGGTGAGCATCAGGTGGATGGGGCCCGCATGCTCCCGGCTGACCACCAGGGCATCGGGGCCGGACGCGGCTT
>DASWLF010000136.1:0-2365 GCA_036396255.1 Desulfobaccales bacterium | reverse complement strand
GGCCAGGATTTCTCCTTTAGGAGGGGCAATCTCCCGGGGCGGTCCCGGTGGCGGGCCACGATTCACGGCTTCGGCGGGCCACGCCGCCTTTTTCAAAGGCAGCGCCGGCGCCCCGTCGCTTCCAAAGATCTCGATGTGCTTCCGCATCTTGCCGGCCCGGGCCGGCAGGGGCGGAGGTTTTGCCCCTGGGGCGGCCGGATCCAAGTTTTCGATGTGCAGCACCCCCCGGTTATCCCGGTAGCGCCGGATGACCCCCGGAGCCGGAGCAGACCTCATGGCTGCCGGCGCCGCGAGGGTCCCGGGCGAAACCGCGGCGGCTTCGTTTAAGGAGACCTTCCGGAGCGGCGGTTCTGTGGCGTTCTCCCGGGCCAGGGTCTTGCTCACAGGCGCGTCGCCAGAAGCTGCCGGCGCCGGCGGCGCCGACTCCGGCTCCGGCCTCACGTTACTGATATGCAGGACTCCCCGATGATCCCGGGCGCACTTGATGGCTCCCTCCGGTGCAGGCGCCTGGCTTGTCCTGGTCCCCTCCTGAACCTGGACCGGGGCCGGTTCCACCCCCGGATAAGACACCCTCTGCAGCGCCAGCCGGTTGCCGCTTTCCTCTTCTCTGGCGGATTTGCTTCCCTGGGAGGTCTCAGGGGCCGCCTGATTGGCGACGCCGGGAGGAGCAGCCTGGGGAGCGGGGTTGGCTGGAGTTGCTTGCACTTCGGGCTGGGGCCCCTGGGGCTGGGGGTCCAAATTGGCGACAGGGGGCGGTGAGGCGGGCGCGTCCGGCTGATTAGCCTGCGGCGCCGCCACCGGCGAACCGGCCGGGGCCTCCGCCGCGGCGGGGCCGGGCCTGGCCGCCGGGCCGGTATTGCGGATGTGCACCACCCCCCGGCTGTCCACCGCGCGCTCGATGGCCGCGGTCGCGGGGCTGCTCATGATAAGCAGAGCCCCCAAAGCCGCCATGATACCGAGACCCCAGGCCATATCCCCGCCGAATCCTTACGAAAATAAGAGGCAGGGGGACACCCTTCCAGAAACCGGATTTTCCCCCAAACTATGCTAAAAATAATTTTAAAATAATTCAAGTCATTTTTTACTGTTTTCCAGGCAATATTCATTTCTGATTAGCGAGCCAGGGCCTCATCTCGTCTGAACCGCGGGCCCGCAAGCGGCGGCGAGGGAAGGGGGAGGGGAGGGGGCCAAGGGCCAGTGGCACGGGCGTCTCGCCTGTGGAAGCCCCCGGCCAGCATCAGATGTAAGGTTAGCACGGCCCACCCAAATACAGGGTGCGCATTTCGCACCTTGTTCAGCTCCCCTTATGGGGGTTGGGGGTGGGAGTTTGAGGGAGGGATTGTAAGTGGCCGTCGGCCATTTACAATCCCTCCCTCAATAATCTCTATCCCAAATCTCTAGCGCAGCGCCGCGGTCACCCGGGCCACCACCTCCGGGGCCCGCAGGCTCTGGAGGGAGTGGTAGCGGCCGTTCATGAGGCGGCTCAGCTCCGGCAGGCACCCCAGGTCCAGGCAGGGGGCGAAGGGCTCCGTGTCCAGGATCAGGGAGTTGACGCCCAGGGTCTGGAACTGCGCCGCCAGTTCCTTGACCTCCGCCATGGGCGAGACTCCCGGCCGCAGGCTGAGATTGGCCCGGCCGTCGGTGATGAGCACCAGGAGAAAGGCGTCCTGGGGATGCCGGGCTTTTTCCTGCTTCAGCAGTTCGTGCGCCACCTTCAGGGCGTGGGGCAGGGGGGTTTTGCCGCCGGTGGGCAGATGCGTCAGGTAGCGCTGGGCCATCTCCACGCTGTGGGTGAAGGGGAGAGCCACCTTGGCCTCCTGGCCCCGGAAAACAATGAGCCCCACCCGCTCCCGCTTCTGGTAGGCGTCCATGAGGAGCGACAGGATGGCGGCCTTGGTCTCGGCCATGCGCCGGTCCGCCCCCATGGAGCCGGAGGCGTCCACCACGAACAGGATGTGCCGGCCGATGCGTTTTTCCCGCACCTTATAGCGCAGGTCCGGGTCCGAGATGGCCAGGGCCAGGTTCCCCTTTTCCCGCAGGGACTGATACGGGGCCGCGGCCCTAAGGGTGGCGTCGATGGCCAGGTCGCCCGCCACGGCCTGGTGCACGGTGGGGCGCACGTAGCGCCCGCCGCGGTCCTCCGAGCGGGCCCGGGTGCGGCTGCCCGGCGCTTTCTGGCTCTGGCGGTCCTGGGGCAGGTCCAGGGGCCTCACCGGAAAGGTGGCCCCCGGCGCCACCGAGGCCTCGCCGATGAGAGCCACTTCCTCCCCGTCCGGCGAGGAACCCCCCGGTGGGGGCCCGGGCTCCCCGGCCCGTCGCGGCGCCATTTCCTCCTGATGCTTGCGGAAACTCTCCTCCAGCTTAT
>DASWLF010000135.1:0-3632 GCA_036396255.1 Desulfobaccales bacterium | reverse complement strand
CCGGGTGCCGTCCGCGGCCTCCTGGGTCTGCTCCACCCGGAGGCGGCCGACCCGGGCCCGGCGGGCCAATTCCTGGCGGAAGGGGCGGGCCATATCCGTCATCAGCTCAAAATCGTCCACCCCTTTGTAAACCCACTTGAGCACCTGGAGGGCGCGGTAGGAAGGCTGGCCCCAGGCGGCCAGGAGTTGCTGCAACTCCGGCAGGGTGAATTCATTGAGCTGAATAAGGTCGGTCATGGAAATGAAGCAGTCAGCCTTCAGCTATCAGCGGTCAGCTGTTAGTGGTCAGGGCTGGTCATTATTGGAAGAGGATTTGGGCGATGAAGCGTAGACTTATTTTAAGGCAATGGGGTCTATTATCCATCGATTATTGATTAGCTGACCGGGAGCTACTGCCCCCGGGCCCTTTCCAGGGCCTCCTGTCTGGATTTACAAGCAATGCACATGGTGGTGACGGGACGGGCGACGAGGCGCTTTTCGGCGATTTCGTTGCCGCACAGTTCACAGTTACCGTAGGTGCCGGCGTCGATGCGCTCCAGGGCTTCCCGGATCTTGGTGATCAATCTCCGCTCCCGGTCCCGGATGCGCAGGGTAAAATTGCGGTCGGTTTCCAACGTGGCCCGGTCCGTGGGGTCAGGGAAAGGTGGGGCCGACCCGGCCATGTCCCCGGTCATGTCGTTCCTGGTCTTGTCGGCTTCGCCCAGGATTTCATCGAGACGCTCATGTAGGAGATTGCGGAAAAACTCCAGACGTTCCGGTTCCATCACGTAACTCCCGCTTGCCCGAAATGGCTCAAGGATTCTCGGGAGACCTCGGCGCGGCGGTAATCGCCGCTGGCACCCCCACTCTTCTCTAATAATAGCAGGTCTTTGATAATCAAGCCACGGTCCACCGCCTTGCACATGTCATAGATGGTGAGGGCGGCCACGGCCGCGGCGGTCAGGGCCTCCATTTCCACGCCGGTGCGGTCATAGGTCGTTACTTTGGCCTGGATGGCCACCGCGTAGTGCTCCGGCTCCGGGGTGAAATTGATGTCCACCCCGGTGAGGGACAGGGGATGGCACAGGGGGATCAGCCGGGCGGTGTTCTTGGCGGCCATGATGCCGGCCAGGCGGGCCGCGGCCCAGACATCCCCCTTGGGAAGGTTGCCGGCCATCAGCAGGGGGAAGACCTTGGGACCCACCTCCACCCGGCAGCCGGCCACCGCCTGGCGCAGGGTCACGGGCTTATCCGCCACGTCCACCATCTTGAGCTGGCCGGTTTCATCCAGATGGGTAAAGTCACTCATGGCCGGCTTCCTTGAGCGGCTGGCGCTCCAGACGGGCCAGCTCCTCCAGCAGCGATCGCTGTCGGGGGCTGAGAAGCTGAGGGGTGGTCACCGCCACTTCATTGATCTGGTCCCCCGGGGACTGGTAGGGACCGCCGGGGGCCCCGGCGCCCGGGAACCGGAAGACCCAGCCGGTCTGGGTGCCCTGGGGCAGGTGAAAGGTCTGGTAGCCCTCCAGGGTGGGAATGCGGATCATCCCGCCCAGGGCGGCCTCGGCAAAAGAGACCGGGATGCGGCAGTGAATATCATTGCCCACCCGGGTGAAGAAATCATGGGGGGCCACATGGATGACCACTTCCAGGTTCCCCGGGGGGCCGTTCTGGAAACCTGCCCCGCCCTCGCCATTGAAACACAGGCGGGCGCCGTCGGCGGTGCCGGGAGGAATCCGCAGGCGGTACTCCCGCCGCACCTGGCGGGCGCCGAGGCCGCGGCAGTGCTGACAGGCCTGGGAGACGATCTTGCCCCGGCCCTGGCAGCGGTGGCACAGGGGCCCATAGCGCAGCAGACCCGGCCCGCCAAAGCGGCGCCCCCGGCCCTGGCAATCGGGGCAGGGCTGGTAGCCGCTGCCCGCGGCCAGACCGGTGCCGCGGCAGGGCTGGCAGTCCAGGGGCCGGTCCACCCGGATCTCGGCCTCCATCCCCTGGATGGCGGCCACAAAGGGAATCTCCAGATCGTAGCGGAAGTTGGCGCCGGCGGATTGCTGCAAACGAGAGCCGGCCCGGGAGATGCCGAAAAACTCCTCGAACAGATGTTCCCGGTCGGTAAAATGGGGGCTGCGGTAGTTCTGGGCGGCTGGGCGCTTCCTGGTCTTGGCCGACTGGATGGCCTCGAAGGCTTCCACCACCTGGCGGAAATGGGTCGCGGCTTCGGGATTATCCGGGTTGCGGTCCGGATGGTATTGCATAGCCAGGGTCCGGTAGCGCCGCCGCACTTCCTTCAGGGTGCTACCGGGCGAGACTCCCAAAATGCGATAATAGTCCAGGGACGACATAGTTAAGCTTCTGATGGTTCGGCGCCCAGGCCGGCGATGAGGCCGGCCACCATGGCGGCCTTGTCGGAGTCGCCGGCCAACTCGTAGGCCCGGCGGGCAAAATGAAACTTTTCCAGGGCCAGGGCCCGCTCCGCCAGGGCCATCCAGACTTCCGGGTCGTGCTCCTTACCCAGGCGGGCCAGCAAATAGGCATCTCCGGTCTCCAGACCATGGGCCTTGACCTTCTCCAGCCCCTCGGTAACCTTGCCCTTCTGGAAAAACTCCAGGGCGTCTTCCCACCAGCCCAGGGAGAAGAACTTTTCCCCATATTGCCGGCACAGATCCGGGGACAGCTCCTTTTGGTTGAGGAGCCGCCTTTTCTTCAGGCAGTTGGGCACCCCGGAGGGCACTGCCGGGGACGTCTGAGGCCGCATGAGCGCTACTCGCTAATGGTTTTATCTTAGAAATATAGAATATCTCTTTTGCTATGTAAACCGTAATTTTCTTGGGGTTGCAGGGCCCGCGCAGGGGGAATTTATTGACTTTCCCGCGGTCTTTGGGTATGTTAATCTCGTTTACCGAATTTACCCAATTATTTCTGATGCTTCAGGGACCGAGGCCCCGGACCCCGCCACACTCTGCTAACCTCTAATAGGAAAAAGGCTGGGCCGCAAGTACCTCCTGAGGCCAACGCCGCCAGCACCTGAATCAGCGACTAATGTTTAAACGGATACTGGAGCGCTTCCGCCAGGACCGTGGCCTGCACCAGGCCACGGTGCGGGTCGATTTCTTTCCCCAGGACCAGGTGGCCCCCCAAATCTTCTGGCACTACAGCCTGGACCAGGAAAGCGACACCGTGCCTCTGGTGGTCTTCGTCTATGCCCGCATCCTGTATGAACTGGCGGAATTGAACGAGACCCGGGTGGCCCGGGAGCTCATCGAGTTCCTGGAGCAGGTGTGCGAACGGGTGCAGGCCGGCGCCGGGGGTGCCAAGAGGCCCCGCCTGCCCCTGGGACAGCTGAAGCTGGTGGCCGAGGCAGAGGCGCCGCCGGTGCGCACCTACCGGGCCGAATTTTTCCAGCTGCCCGGGGGCGGCCACCGCCTGGAATTTGAGGGCGCCCTGGGCAAAGAGAGCTTTTATCTGCCCGCCGCTTTTCTGGTCCTGCTGCAATCCTGCCTGGAGAGCCTAAACGATGAAGCCGTGAAACGGCTGGCCCGGGCCCTGGTGCGCCTGCACGCCTACTACCGCTACCGCCGGGACTTTTGGGACGGCGGGGCCCTGGGGGCGGGGCCGGTCTTCGCCCTGGGCCCCGAAGAGCTCAAACCCGAGGAAGC
>DASWLF010000134.1:0-6244 GCA_036396255.1 Desulfobaccales bacterium | reverse complement strand
CCTGGCCCTCCCCCACAAATCACACCTCTTCCAGCACCATGCTGCCGGACCACAGGCCCGGGCTCACTTCCCGGAAATCCAGGTCATTGGTCCAGGCCCCGGTGAAGGTTTTGGCGCCGCCGCCGTCCCGGAAGAAATCGATATCCGTCTGGGCCTGTTTCAGGGCGGCCAGAACCTCCTTCTGGGTCGTGGGGATGTACTGGAACTGCAACGTCCACCGCTGTTTGAGGCCCCGGGCGTAGCTTCTCAAGGTGCCGTCCAGGGCCCGCTGCCGGTCCGTCTCATCCTGGGTTAGCTCCTGGTAGTCCCAGGTGAAGTTCACCGGCAGGGCGTAACTCTGGCGGCTGCCGTTCACCGTCCATTCCAACCTGGCGTTAGCCATCCCGCCTCCCTACCAGGACCGTGCCGCTTCTCGGTTCAGAGCCGGCAGGAGATGCCGCTGCACCAGCCGGTCCCAGTCCAGGCTGGCCACCCCGGCGGCGTCCAGGCTCTGGACCTGAATGGTGATGCCGTAACTGGGGGCGGCTCCCCCCGGGGCCACCCCGAAGCGTCCGGTGCGCAAGGCCTCGAAGTTCCTTTCCCCCAGGCGAGCCATGCTCTCCCGGGGCAGGATGCCCTCCCCGGCCTGGGCCAGGACCAGTTGCTCATCGCCCATAAGCGTCCCCGGCGAGATCACCAGCCCCTGGTGGGCTGACACAATGCCGCCCTGGTGGAACCAGCCGCCGAAGTCCAGGGCGGCGCCGAGAAAAGAAGACCAGCCCCCGCCGGCGCCGCCGCCGCCGCCCAGGGTCGCTCCCCAGCTGCCAGCCACCTTGCCCAGGGTCTGGAGAAAATGCTCGCCCCAGTCCTCCACTGCCCCGGAGAGGCTGGAGAAGGTTTTTCCCCAGCTCTGGCCCAGGTTGTTGCCCGCGGCCTCCCCCCTGGCGGCAATGGCCTCGAACCGGTTTGCCGCCAGGGCCGACATCGACTCCAGGCTCCCCTGCCACTCCCGGGAGAAGTCCGTCCAGGTCTCCGCCAGACTCCTGGTCTCCTCCGTCCAGGCCGACAACCGGGCCCGGCTGTATTCCCGGCTGAGGTTGAGCATCTCTTCCTGCATGGCCCGGAACTCTTCCAGGGCCTTTTTATTCAAGCCGCCCGTGTCGCTGTCCTTAAGCATGCCGTCCTCGCTGGACCCCCTCGAGAACCCGCCGCACCGTGCCTAAGAGCAGCCAGGTCTCAAGGGTCAGATCATTGGCCCTAAATGGGTATCCGGCCCGGCTGAGCTGGTACAGGAAGACCAGGTGCCAGGTCCAGGGGGAAATGGCCTCCGGCCGGAGGAACTCTTGGCAGGCGCCGCAGGCCCAGTCGGCAAAGGAGCCGCTGGCGGTGCGGCAGCGCCGCCGCTCTGCCGGACTGCAAAGGCGCCCCAGGGTAATGGCTTTAAGCTCCTCCAGGAGCGGCCATTCTTCCAGGCGTCCCGGCCCGGAGCCCCCGGTCTCACCGGTCAGCCCCACTCCGGCTCCCCCCGGGAGGCCACCCGCATCCCTTCAAAAACCTGCTGGGCCAGGTAAGCCACCAGATCCGGGGCGTCCTCGGCCAACCGGCTCTTCCAGTCCGGGTGCCGCTCCGGGTCCAGGGGCACCTGCGCCCCATTCTCCTGGAGGAGAAAATCCCCGGCCCCAAACCCGGTCAAAATCTCCAGCCCGAACTGGAGGCGGGTCTCCCCCAGACAAAACCGGCGCTGGCCTCCCTCCAGGCGGTAAGCCGACAACTGGTAAGCCACCCGCTCCTCGGAACTGGGCCGCCGGTAATAAAGGGTGACCACGGAGCCCGAAACCGGATCCTGCACCGCCAGCACATGGCGCTCTTCCCCTAAAAACCTGCCCATGTCTACTCCAGAATTAGTCGAGGTTGTTGGGGGAGGGGGCTAAGGGCTTTTTCGTAAGTGCCCTTACTCCCTCCCCCAATCCCCCTCCCCCAATCCCTTATGGTTTTTTGTGGGCGTGGAAGTCGGGCTTTAGCCCGCCTTCCACGGCCCCATATGGGGGTTGGGAGGGGAGTTTGGGGGGAGGGCAGGGGCCAGTGGCACAGGCGTCTCGCCTGTGGTAGCCCCTGGCCCTTCCCCCAACCTAGGCGGCATAGCCGCTTACCTGATTCTGCACAAACGCCGCGACCGAGCCGTAGTCGTCGTCTTCCAGCACCGCGAACTCCACTTCCTCTCCCAGGCGTCTTTGCGCCACCCGGACCGGCGAGCTCATCACCGCCACCCGGGGAAAGACCATTTCCACCTGGTAGGACAAGCCCGTTTCGAATTCAGGTCCCTGGGCCTTCAGATAGACCGCCAGGGTATCGTTGTCTTTCAGGTTCTGGGCCAGCAGGAAGTCCCGGAAGTCCCGGTCGAATTTCAGGCTCTGTTCCCGGCCGCTGCGGAAGGCGCGATTGGCGTAGCCCACCCCGGCTCCCGGGGTGGTTTCCGGCGTCAGGTTATTTCTCAGCGTCCAGGTAACGGCCCGCAGTTCGGCGGACAGCAGCCGGCCCCCGTAAAAGTCGCTGCCGTCCCAGCGGCCCCCCAGGGTGACGGTCAGATTGCTCACCTTCAGGGGGGGCTCTTCCACCCGGGGCGGAAAATCCATCCAACCGCTCTCCGGGGGCAGGTAATAGACCCGGTAGGTCGTCAGGTCGGCGGTGCCCCCCGGCGGGGTGATGGTGATCACCGCGGGGACGGCGGCCGACACGGCCAGATAGGCCACTTCTTCCCAGGTCTGGGTGGCCGGGGGCAGCACCTGGACGGCCTGGACGTTGCTCAATCTCTCGGCCCCATCCGCCCCGGCCACGCCGTTGGCCGCCAGGGTCAAAGAGCCGGCATTATAAGGGGCGGTGATGTCCTCCACCTGGGTGTTGTCCTCCACCTTGCCGGTGCCCTTTACCGTGCCGTTGATCTTGGCCCAGCCGTCCTTGGGAAACTCCACCTTTACCTGGTCAACGAAGCAGGAGGCAAAGCGCCTTTTGAGCACCTGGCGCCCGAAGCGCATAGCCGCGGTGAAAGACGGGTTGGACCGGGCCGCGTCCACTTCGCCGGACAGAGGCCGGATGGCGTGCCGGTAACCGGTGGTTCCCGTGGGGACGGTCTGCACCGCTCCCAGGCCATAGGCCAGCAGAAAGGCGAAATCCTGGGGCTGGGCCCGGGAGAACGTCAGCCCCCCGGCCACCCTGCCTCCCAGGTAATGGAGGCGGTCCGCCTCTTCCTTGCCGGTGAGCTCTTCCCGGTTGGGGAACTTCAGGGCCTGATAGTTGAGGATGGAGTTCAGGTCCGCCAGCAAGATGGTGTCCAGTTCCTGCTCGGTATTAATGGCCGCTTCCCGTTGTCTGGCGGACACCGCCAGGAGGTTATGGGTGGCCAGAAAATTCCGGATGGACCGGGTCATGATTCTTTCTCCTCCAGTGGGGCAACCGGCGCCGCTTTACAGATCCCGCACCGCCCCGGTGCGATAGTGGGCCGCGTAGACGGTGAATTCCCGGGTGGTGAGGAGCGGCTCCTCCAGCACCAGGCTAAAGGGCAGGATCTCCAGGCCCAGGTCCTGATGCCACAAGGCCTGCCGCACTCCTTCCAGAATGTCGTAGACCCCGCCCTCCTGGCGCCGGCCGGCGGTCTCGCCCCGAAGCTGCCGGGCCGCGGCCAACACGGTAAAATCCAGGTGCACGTCGTAGGAGCTGGCGGTGACCGCCTCGGCCCGGCTCTGCCGCAGCATCACCAGCACCGCCGGCAGACGCCAGGCCTCCCTCTTGAGGTCGGCCAGCAAGTCCCCTTGATAGGTCTCCAGGGTCTTTACCCGGGCGCCCAACTGGGCCTTCAGGGCCGCCAGCACCGCGTCTTCCAGGGTGGTCCAGGTATAGTCCGTCATGGGGCGAGCCTCGTTACCAGTCACCCAGGCCATCCCGGCTGAAGAGCCGGGTGGCCCCGGTGATGTCCTCCGTCTTCTGGCTGGTCGGGGGTTCGCCCCCCACTCCCTCCATCAAGGCCTGGCCCGCGGCCACCAGTTTCAGGAAGGCGATGGCATCCTCGTATTGGCGCCGACGGATTTCCGGGGCCACGCCGCGGCGGGAGTACAGGTGATAAAGGGCCACATCCACGGACAGCGCCTTTACCCGCTGGGGCACCGGCGCCAGGGGTACCTGGTAGCGCACCCCCAGGTAAGAGTCGATTTCCGCATCCGCCCTGGCAATGGCTTCGGCCGCCACCAGGGGGTCGGGAAGTTCCCCCGCCTCCGAGGTCAGCTGGGCCAGCTCGTCTTCCGGCACCATTTTCAGCAGATCTTCCAGAACCGCGTAAGCCATCCTGTGACTCCCGTATGTCCAACGGTGGCCTTACGCCGCCGTCCAGGCCGGCGCCGCCCTCATCGTCTTATACCGAGTTGCGACCAATCGAATATTTTTCTTCCACCTTTTCTTGGTGGCACAGGCGTCTCGCCTGTGCGGCGCAGGCTAAAGCCTGCGGCTACAAAAACAACCATTTGAACGCAACCCGGCATTAGTAGAAGTAAGTCACCCGCAGGGTCGCGTTGGTGTCCCCGGACCTGATGGCCAGGAATTGCTGCAGGGCCTGGGTGCCGGTGAGCACCAGGGTATCTCCGCTCACCAGATAATGGCCGTTGCTGCTGCTGGGCTGGCCCCCGTCGACGCGGAAACGGAGGTCGCCGTCCTCCGAAGACACCAGCGCCGCCCGGGCGGACATGCGAGCATAGGGGCCGGTCAGGGGTTTGATCTTGTTGGCCGACAACCCCACCACCGCGGCCCCCACCGTCACCACCTCGTACTCCCCCGGGATCCTGTTGTACGTCTCTAGCGTGAAGCCACCGAACCAAGCCATAGTCACTCCCTGCCCCCTGGGAGGCAGCCGGGGCCGCCTCCAGGGATAATCAAAGGTCCAGGAAGGGTATTCCCTTCAAAAAACCGGTTCTCGCCTTTTTTCGTTTTCTTTTCCCGAAAACCGACAACCGAAAACCGTCCCTACGCCAGTTCGGGCACCACCAGAAGATCGGCGGTTCCCTGCCAGATGTTGGACTTGGCGCCCCCGGCGGCGGGATCGCCGATGATGAACTGGGCCTGCAGGATTTCCCGGGCCAGGGCCTCCAGGGAAGGCGGCACCAGCAGCATGCTGGGCTTGATCCCCAGGGGCCGCCCCTCGCTGTTGGTGAGGGACATCATGGCGGTGCGGGCCACGGCGTAGTTGGTGGGGTTCAGGGTTTCCTTGCTGGAGTAGGCCAGCTGCCACAACCCGTAAGCCGCCGCCCCCCGGTAATCCACGCCGTAACGGTACTTCTTGCGCATAAAGGCGTGCTCGTCTTCCTGGCGATCCATGCGCACAAGCTGGACTTCCCGCCGCAGCTGGAAGATGAAGGGCTTGATGGCCCGGCTGGTATCCAGCAGGTACCAGGGGGTGCCGATGCCGCCGCCGAAATTGGAGGCGGTGCCGGACCCCACCGGGTGGTCCGTGTCGAAGAAGTACTGGCCGTCGTAGCAGGCCGTGGTGAAGCCGGCGGACATCAGGTCGGCGATGAGCTTTTCCGGATGTTTCCGGGCTTCCTGGGCCAGGGCCGCCACGATGGGGTTGTAGAATCCCAGTTGCTCATCTTCGATGTCGTTGCGGTCCACCTCGATGGTGGCTTCCCAGTCCTTGGTCTCCACCTGGTAGGCCTTGGGCTCCAGAGAGCTGATCTGCCGGTCCCCCAGCCATTCCCGCACCATGGGGAAGTCAAGCAGAAACTTGTAATCCATGATCCGGGTGCTGGCCGGCACCGTCATGGCTGCCCGCTCAAACCAGGTCTGGGTCTCCTGGAACGCGGCGTTGAACACCGCGGTGAAGGCCGTATAAAGTCTGGCTAATCCTTCGGCGTTGATAATCATGCTAACTTCCTCCGTTTACCTGGCGATGTCGATCCAGCCCTTGGTGGCGGACACGTACTTGGTCAAAACCCCCACTTTGATGTCATTGGTGGGACCGGCGGCGTCGTCGAAGGTATGATCGTCCACCGCGTACATGGCGTTCCCCACCATGGCCTGGGTGATGGAGGCGGCGTCGAACTCAAAGACCCCGGTGCGCCGCACCCTTATCACCTTGTCGCCGTTGGCCCCGGAGCCGTTGTCCACCTGCTCCATGGCCGCCCCCACAAACCGGTAGCCGCTGGTGTCCGCCGCCGGCACGGCATAGCCGTTGCCATCGACGCATACCAGGGAGCCGGCGTAAATCTTGGTGGCCGCCGCCACC
>DASWLF010000133.1:0-5833 GCA_036396255.1 Desulfobaccales bacterium | reverse complement strand
CCCTTACACTTACAAAAAACTCCCCTAAAACCCCTCCCCCAATCCCTTAAGTAAGGCCGGGGAAGGCGGGGCCTCCCGGCCCCGACTTCCCCGGCCTGAAAAAGATGAAAGGTGCGCATAGCGCACCCTACATTTCCCATTTTCCTTAGCCCTAACTCCCCTCGTTCAGGTCGTAGCGCTTCAGTTTGCGCCACAGGGAGACCCGGTCGATGCCCAGGATCTCCGCGGCCCTGGTCTTGTTGCCGTTCACCTGCTTCACCACCCAGGCGATGTACTCCTTCTCGTTTTCCTCCAGGGTAGGGAATTCCTTGCGCGGGTGGCGCTGCATCTGGAAATGGGGCTGCTGAAAGTCCAGGGGCAGATGGTGCAGTTCGATGGCGGCGCCGTTGCACAGGGTCACGGCCCGCTCCATGATGTTCTCCAGCTCCCGGATGTTGCCCGGAAACTCGTATGCCAGCAGGAGGTCCATGACTGCCGGGGAGATCTTGTCGATCTGCTTGCCCTGGACTTCGGCGAATTTCTTCAGGAAGTGCTGGCACAGCAGCGGGATATCGTCCACTCGCTCCGCCAGGGTGGGCACCTGCAGGGTGACCACGTTGATGCGCCAGTAGAGGTCCTGGCGGAAGGTGCCCCGCTCCACTTCGCCCTTCAAATCCTTGTTGGTGGCGGCCAGGATACGGAGGTCCACCGGGATCTCGGTGGTGCCGCCCACCCGGATCAACTTCTTTTCCTGCAGCACCCGGAGCAGCTTCACCTGCATGGAGGTGGGCATATCGCCGATTTCATCCAGCAACACGGTGCCTCCGGAGGCTGCTTCCAGCAAGCCCTTCTTGACGCCCCGGGCCCCGGTGAAGGCTTCCCGTTCGTGGCCGAAGAGCTCGTTGGCCAGCAGCTCTTCGCTGAAGGCCCCGCAGTTGATGGCCAGGAACCGTCTTTCGGCCCGGGGGCTCAGGTGGTGGATGGCCTTGGCCACCAGCTCCTTGCCGGTGCCGGTCTCTCCCAGGATGAGCACCGTGGCGTCGGTGGGGGCGATCTGTTCGATGGTCTTTTTCAAAACCTCGATCTTGGAGCTTTTCCCCACCAGGAAGGGGACGGTCTTCTGGCTCCGCACCTGGCGCTTCAGTTCCGTCACCTCGAGGCGCAGCCACCGCTTCTCCAGGGCCTTGCGCACCAGGATGCGCACTTCGTCGATCTTGTAAGGCTTGGGCAGGTAGTGGTAGGCCCCCTTCTGCATGGCCTCCACCGCGGTGGAAACGGTGGCGAACCCGGTGATGACGATGACCTCGGTGTCCGGGTAGAGCTCCTTGGTGCGTTCCAGAACCTCCAGCCCGTCCACCTGCTGCATGCGCAAGTCGGTCATCACCAGGTCGAACTCTGCTTTCTCCAGCTCCTTGAAGGCCTGCATGCCGCTGTCCACCGCCACGGTCTCGTAGCCCTCTTTTTTGAGCACGTGGTCCAGGTTTTCCCGGGCGATGAGTTCGTCTTCGACAATCAGGATGCGACCGCGTCTCATGTGGACGCCCTCTCTGCTTTGGCTCCGCGGTTGAAAGGCATGCGGATGATAAATCTGGTCCCCTCCCCTTCTCGGCTTTCCACCGAGACGTGGCCGTGGTGTTTTTCGATGATGCCGTAGACGATGGAAAGCCCCAGACCCGTGCCCAGGCCCACCTCCTTGGTGGTAAAGAACGGGTCGAAGATCCGGTCCAGCTCTTCCTTGGGAATGCCGACCCCGGTGTCCTCCACGGTGATCACCGCTTCTCGGCCGCGGCCGTCCAGGCCGGCGGCGATCCTGATCTGCCCCGGGGGCTCTTTGATGGCCTGAACGGCGTTCATCAGCAAGTTCAGAAAGACCTCCTGCATCCGTTGGGCGTCCAGCTCCAGGATCAGGTCCCAGGGCACTTCGTCCACAATGTCGATGCCCGGCGGCACCTGGCTGGAAATGAGCCGGATGGAACGCTTGACCACGTCTTCCAGCGGGATCGATTTGAGGGCGAATTCCCGCACCCGGGAGAACTCCAGCAAGCCTTTGACGATGTCCCGGGCCCGGTAGACCTCTTGCTCCACGTTGGTCAGCATCTTGCGCAGGAATTCCAGGTCGCACTGGTTCAACTCTTCCAGGATGATCTGGCAGGAAGTGGAAATATTGTTGAGGGGGTTGTTCAGCTGGTGGGCGATGCCGGCGGTCAGGACCCCCAGGGAAGACATCTTCTTGCCCTGCACCAGCTGGTCCTGGCGCTTTTCCAGCTCCGCCACCATGCGGTTGAAGGCCTCCACCACCCGCTGGGTTTCGTCCCGGGTATCCAGCACCGGCAGCGGCTGGAAGTCACCCCGGGCGATGCGCTCCGTGGTGTTTTCGATGACCCTCAAGGGTCGCACGATTTTCCGGCTGACGATATAGGTGAAAAACCCCATGGAAGCCAGGAACACCACCATGGCCACCAGGAGCTGGGTCTTGAGGGTATGGATGATTTCCAGGATGCGGCGGCGCTCGAAGGCCACCAGCTGCACCGACAGGTCCACCAGGGATTTGCCCAGGCTGCGCAGTTGCTCCTCCAGACTGCGCCGGTCGGACTGCCCCCGCTCCCCGGCCTGGGCCATCTGCTCCATGAGACCCCGGTAAGCCATGAGCTCGTTCTTGAAGGTGTCCAGCTGGGAAGCCACCTTCAGGTTCTGGACCTCGGGAACGATCTGGGCCAGGACTTCCAGGGCCTGGTTGGTATAGCTCCGGTTCTGTTTCAGGTCCTCCACCGAGCCGTACAGCAGATAGTTCTTTTCGTAACGCCGGATCTCCAGGACGATTTCCCGCAAGTCGTCGGCGATCTGCACCACATGCTGCTTCAGTTCGATGGCGTACAGATAGTGGTAGGAAAACCCGCCGATGAAGCCGATGGCCAGGATACAAGCGGTGAGGCCCACGATGACCTTCTGGCGTATGTTCAGATGCAAAGGGAATCTCCGGTTAGCGCCCGCTCGCCTGGTAATGGCACGGAGGAACCGCGGCCGCCGCAGCAAGACGAGTTAACGCCTGCCTTGAGCCGCCGGTATTTTTGCAACCCTTGGCCCGGACCCACTTCTGAGGTCCAGGTCCATGCCGGGCCCTTTGGGAACTCCATGCCCATCGGGGCTTTGACCATATTCTCGCAATTTTTGCTGCATTTTGCAACATGAATATAGATAATAGAAAAGAACTTGACACCTTGTGAGACATTTAACATACTATCCCGCAAACTGAACCAACTATGCGGGAGGGCACAGGCAGGATGGAGATTTATCTTCCCATCGCAGGCATGAGCATTAATTTTTTCCTGGTTATCGGGATCGGCGGACTGGTGGGGTTCCTGTCCGGTCTCTTCGGGGTGGGGGGCGGCTTTCTGCTCACGCCCCTGATGATGATGATCGGCATCCCCCCGGCGGTGGCGGCGGCGTCCGACTCCAACCAGATCGTGGCGGCGGCGGCCTCCGGCGCCTTTGCCCACTGGCGCCTGGGCAACGTCGACTTCAAGATGGGCCTGGTGATCCTGTCCGGAGGCATCGCCGGCGGCACCATCGGGGTCCAGTTGGTGAAAGTGCTGCGCGCCGTGGGCAACTTCGAGTTCGTCATGAAGGTGGTCTACGTGCTCATGTTAGGGCTGGTGGGCGGCGCCATGTTCATCGAGAGTCTGCGCACCATCCGCCGCAGCAAATCCTCCGGGGCGGCAGCCGCGGCCACGTTGGGAGAACCCAAGCTCGCCAGGTTATTTACTAAAATGCCGTTAAAGATGCACTTCCAGCGTTCCGGCCTCCACACCTCGGCCATCTTCCCCTTCACCATCGGCACCATCGTGGGGATCATGGCGGCCCTCCTGGGCGTGGGCGGCGGTTTCATCATGGTACCGGCCATGATCTATATCATCGGCATGCCCACCATCGCCGCCATCGGCACCGACCTCTTCCAGATCGTGCTCACCTCCGCCAACGTCACCCTGCAGCAAGCCTTTGTGAACAAAACTGTGGACCTGCTGCTGGCCCTCATCCTTCTGGGGGGCTCCACCATCGGGGCCCAGTTCGGAGCCATGGCCGGCAAGCGCCTTAAAGGCGAGCAGATCCGCATCCTGCTGGCCATCATCGTCCTGGTTTTGACGGTGAAAATCTTCCTGGACCTGGTGATCACCCCCAGCGACCTGGTGAGCCTGGCGCCGGCCAAGGGCGGAGGGCATTAAGATGAGACGGACCGCAATCCTCATTCTGGCCCTGGGCCTGGGATGCCTGTGGGCGGCGGAAGCTCCGGCGGTAGCCCCGGAAGCCCAGCAGAAGGTTGTGACCGCGGCCTCCAAGAACCTCATCGAAATCGGCCTCTCCTACCACGGCGACCGGATTCACTTTTTCGGGGTCAACCCCGTCCCCGGCGCCGACGTGGTGGTCAAGCTCACCGCGGAAAAGGAGGAAGCCATCAAGCTTTCCGTCAAGGGCAGGGTGGGTCCCTTCTGGATGACGGTGAAGCAATACGAGGTCACCGGCTCTCCCTTCATCTATAAGATCCACAGCAGCAAACCCCTGGACCAGATCGTCTCCCCCGAGACCGCCCAGGAGCTGGAACTGGGCTACGCCGCGGTGCGACAGAAGATGAAACTGCATCTGATTCGCGGCGACGCGGCCCCGGACGACGCCGACAAGGTGTTCAAGGGCCTGGTCAAAATCAAGGAAAAGGCCAACCTCTATAACATCGTGGAGGATCCCAAACGCCTGGAGGTGGCCGAGGAGAAGCTCTTTAAACATTACTTCCGGTTTCCCGCCGCGGCCACCGAAGGGCGGTATCTGGTGGAGTCCTTTTGCTTTAAAGACGGGCAATTGGTGGGCTACGGCAAGGACGTGATCCAGATGCAAAAGGTGGGGCTGGAACACTGGCTCACCCAAACCTCCCAGAATCAGCCGGTATTCTTTGGGATACTGGCGGTGGTCATCGCCATGGGGGCCGGCTTGTTGGTAGGCGTGATCTTCAGGAAAGGAGGACATCATTAATGGCTCTGGAAAAAGCCAAATCGATTGCGGTGGCGGTGGACGGGTCGGCCCCGGGATGGGAAGCCATGAGGAGGGCCATCAATATGGCCCGACTTTTGGGATTGCCGCTGGATGTCCTCCACGTGGTGCAACTGCGGAAAGCCGGCTACTTCGCTTTTATTGACCGGCATCTGCAAGAGGAGTATGAAGCCTATGCCCGGAAAGTGCTGGACGAGGCGGTCCAGCGGTGCCAAAAAGCCGGGGTCGAAGTCAGCCCCCACCTGCTGGAAGGAGAAAAAGATCCCTCCGAGGCCATTATAAATTTCCTGGAACAGGCCCGGGGGGTGAAATTTCTGGTCTTGGGGAGCTACGGTCATGGTTTTCTGGGGCGCCATATTTTGGGCTCCACCACCGAGCGGGTGATCCGGGAAGTGGCCCACCGGGGGATACCGGTGCCGGTGCTGGTAGTGCCGGCCCTGGCTGAGGAAGAGGCCGCAACCGCCCAGTAATCACCGCCATAGACCATCTGGTTAAACGGCAAGGGAGCCTGGCAGAAAAAGCCAGGCTCCCTTTTTTCCTTTAACCGCGGTGGCGATTATTCCCGGAGGAACTGGGTAATACTCAGTTGCGATCAAAAAATTATTATTTGTAGCCGCAGGCTTCAGCCTGCGCCTGTACAGGCGAGACGCCTGTGCCACTTGTTGGATTGCGACTTGAGACCTCTGCGAAAGTCCTCTCATACCGAGTTGCCGTCAAACAAGTAGGGGCGGGGTTTCCCCGCCCGCAATTCTCCGGTCATCGCTCCACGGGCGGGGAGACCCCGCCCCTACAACCCCGGTGACCAATATTACATGTT
>DASWLF010000132.1:0-1893 GCA_036396255.1 Desulfobaccales bacterium | reverse complement strand
CGCCCTGGTAATCTTCTCTGAGAGACCCCATCACCCGCAGGAGCTTGGTGGCGGTTTTGAAGTCGTAGCGGGCGTAGCCCCCTTCGTCCAGCAGCGCCACCAGACGGTCCCAGCCCTGGGCCAGGATGGCCTCCGGGGTATAGAGGTCCCGGGCCGCGAAGACCCGGTAGGTGCGGGTCGCCAGCGCGCCGGAAATCCGGGCCCCGTAGAGGATGGCGGCCAGGAACCATTTCTGCCGCGGGACCGGGCCGGCCTTGAGGTCCAGGCCCAACTCCCCGGCAAACCGGCCTCCCAGGCGGCCCAGCAAATCGGCAAATATTTTCATGTCTCAACACCTCCGGGTGGGAAAGCCGGTTTGGAGGGAGGCCGGGAGCGGCCAGCCGCTTACCGTACCTCCCTGAAGCTCCCCGCCGCCAATCCTTCTGGGGGAGGGAGTAGTCGCCGGGCTACTTAAGAACAGGCCTTCAGCAAGGTTATTGTCATCCTAACGGAAAAGTAGTAATTATGACGGCATTCGGCAACGTCAAGGAGACGAAGCCATGTGCATGAACGAACGCCGTTTCTGTGAGTGCGGCCGCAATGCTGCGTTTCTAATCTTCCGGGACAACCTGCTGCCGCCGGAAATTCTGCTCCATCTCTACTGCCCGGAATGCCGCCGCCAGGTGAGTTGGGATGGGTCCGCCATGCTGGAAGACTGCGGCTGGGTCCTGGAGTACGACGTGGAGCAGGCCCAGGGCTACTTCAAGCTGCGGGGGGTAAAAGGCGCGGCCACCCCGGAGTTTCTTTTCGACCAGGGTTACCTGAGCTGGCAGGGTCTGGCTCCCGGGGACGAGGAGGTGAACCGTCGGCTCCACCAGCGGCTGGCGCCCCTCATTGAACAGGACCTGACCCTGTATCTCAAGACCCTGAAGGAGGAGTGGCTGGCCCACGTGGCCGAACTCAAGGCCGCGGGTTGGCGCAAGGCCCAGGCGACCTGAGTCCGGGAGACTCTTTTAACCCTACGGCAGAAGGAGAACATTCATGCGGAAAGCCGTCGTTACTTTTGGCCTGGCGGCCTTGGTGGGACTTTCCCTCCTGTTGATTATCCCGCCGGATCTGTCGGCCCAGTGGGGCATGATCCAGCAGGGGGTGGATGCGGCCCGTCGGGGCCAACCGGAATCAGCCCGGCCGGCCCAGCCGGCCAAGGACGCGCCCCACAATGTGGCGGACGAGGCCACCGGCGGCGCCGGTTCCCGGGCCCCCATGACCTATAAGAACCGGGTGCGGCCCTTTTCCTACACCATCCCGGCCGGCTGGCGCCAGGAGGCGGGGGACCCCAGCGGGGAGAGCGTCACTTTCATGCTCCCCGGGACCACCTGCGGCTTCACCTTCCATTTCACCCAGATGGTGCCCAGCTTTCCCCGGAAAGCCTCGGTGGACGCTTCTTTCAAGCAGGCCAAGGAAGAGATGAGCATCGGCAAATATATTTCGGTGAAACGCCGGGATCAAGGCGGGCCCCCCGGCATCATCGGCTGGGAGACCATCGAATCCCCCACCAAAGGTTCGGGCGGCTTCCAGCGCATCCAATGGCAATGCTACGACCAGGATAATTACTACTATAGCTTCATGGCCCATTCCGACCCCCGGCAGTTCAGCCAACACCGGGCGGTGCTGCAGGGGATCATCGACTCCGTCAGATTCGGGCGCTAGCAAGGCGGTTAAAAAGGGCTTTTAGGGTGGGGCCGGGGTAAGCTCGGCCTGCGGCCTTAAGCGCTATTCCTCAGGTAAAGCCATGACCTTGAAAGACATCGAAGCAGCCCGGGAACGGCAGCGAGGGGTGGTGCTGCACACCCCCCTGGTCTATTCCCACACCCTGAGCCGGGAGTCGGGCCGGGAAGTGTTTCTCAAGCTGGA
>DASWLF010000131.1:0-3791 GCA_036396255.1 Desulfobaccales bacterium | reverse complement strand
TTGGGAACGCCCTTGTTCCCAATCCCGAAGGGTTCCAAGTGGAATATGATAGCGCGCCGCGAATTCTTCCTGGGTCAATCCAAGGGCCCGGCGGAGCGTCTTCACCCGCGGCACGGGCCGGAGTTGTGCCTGCCGTTCGGGGGTCAACGGCGGGTTATCGGGATCACTTACGGCGGCGGCCTCGATGTCGGCCTCACTCATCGGCGCGACCGGCGTAACGGCTAAGACCTCTTCGGTGCCGTCCGGCTGGCGCTTAACGAGCTTGCCATCACGTGGCATTCTGGCGGAAGTAGTTGTCTTTCTCATGTTTCGTTGCCCTGCGGGCCGAGATAATGCGGATGCGCTCGCCGCGCTCCGTATAAACGACGCTCAAAATCTGGCCGCCGCTCATGCCGAGAAGAATGATCCTCTCTTCACCATGAACAGCCCTTTCGTCAATCCACTCCACCGCGAACGGATCACGAAAAGCATAGGCGGCCTGTGCAAAGGTCACGCCATGCTTCCGAAAATTCGCGGCGGCTTTGGCGTCATCCCATTCAAAATCTAACATAATAAACTACGGGTTACCAGTAGTTTTGTGAGCCGTCAAACCGTCTTTATCATTTTGTCCAGTTTTTCGAATATTATTCCTCTCGTTCCCAAGCTCCCGCTGGGGACCGAGAATAAATTTGGGGGAGATTTTTTAAGTATTGGCTTGCTATCGCCCAGTTTTGGTGCGTAAGACGCACCCTACTGAGCTGTTTTCTCTTCTTCGGGCTCCTCTCTGACTACGAAGCTAAAATGTTTGGGCCGGGGAAGTCGGGCTTCAGCCCGCCTTCCCCGGCCCCTTATGTGGGTTGGGAGGGGGGTTTGGGGGGAGGGCAGGGACCACCGGTCCCTGGCCCTCCCCCCACAAAACCCTTTATGGAAACAGGCGGCGGATGGCGGCGGCCAGGGTGTCCACTCCCAGGAGTTCCAGGCCGGGGAACTCCCCCAGGTGCTCCTGTTGGCGGCGGGCCAGGAGGGCCCGGCGGAATCCCAGTTTACGGCCTTCCTTGAGGCGCAGTTCCGGGGCGCTGACGGCCCGCACCTCGCCGGTGAGGCCCACTTCCCCGAAGATCAGGGTGTCGGCGGGCACCGGCCGGTCCAGGAAGGAGGAGGCCAGGGCCAGGGCCACCCCCAGGTCCAGGGCCGGCTCGCTGAGGCGCACCCCCCCGGCCACGTTGACGAAGAGGTCCTGACCGCCCATCCCCAGGCCCACCCGTTTTTCCAGGATGGCCACCAGGAGCGAGACCCGGCCCGGCTCCACCCCCATGGACTGGCGCCGGGGCAGGGCCAGGGAGGAAGGGGAGACCAGGGCCTGGACTTCCACCAGGATGGGGCGGGAGCCCTCCAGGCTGGGGACCACCACCGCGCCCGGCACCTCCAGGGAGCGTTCCGCCATGAACAGGCCCGAGGGGTTGGCCACCTCCAGCAGGCCGGCCTCCTGCATCTCAAAGACCCCCAGTTCGTGGGTGGGGCCGAAGCGGTTCTTCACGGTGCGCAGCAGCCGGAAGGCGTGGGACCGGTCCCCCTCCAGGTAGAGCACCGTGTCCACCAGGTGCTCCAGCACCATGGGGCCGGCGATGGTGCCCTCCTTGGTGACGTGGCCGATGAGAAAGGTGGCGACGCCGGTGAGCTTGGCCTGCTGCACCAGCCGGAAGGCGGTCTCCCGCACCTGGGTCAGGGACCCGGGCGCGGCCGGCAGGGTGGCGGTGTACAGGGTCTGGATGGAGTCCAGGGCCAGGAAGGCCGGGGCCACTTCCTGCACCATTTGCAGGATGTTTTCCAGGCAGGTTTCGGTGGCCACCAGCAGCCCCGGCGACCCCAGGCCCAGGCGGGTGGCCCGGAGCTTGAGCTGGGATTCGGACTCTTCCCCGGAAATATAAAGGCCGGTGCGGCCGCCCTGGCAGAGGCGGTCCAGCACTTGCAGGATCAGGGTGGATTTGCCGATGCCGGGGTCCCCCCCCACCAGGACCACGGAACCGTGCACCACGCTGCCGCCCAGGGTGCGGTCGAACTCGGTGATGCCGGTGACCTGGCGGACCTCCGGGGCCGCCTCCAGCTGGAGCAGGCTCTGGGGGGCGCGGCGCCGGGGCGGCAACTGGTAGTCGGCCACCGGCCCGCTGGGCACGGCTTCCTCGGCCAGGGAGCTCCAGGCGCCGCATTCCGGGCAGCGGCCCAGCCACTTGGGGGCCTGGTAGCCGCAACTCTGGCAGATAAACACGGTTTTTCCGGGCCGGGCCATGGGGGCTCCTTTTAGCGGGTTGAGATCTCCAAGAAAATGACTTTCCGGGAGGGGGCTAGTACTTAATTGCAGAAGTTCGCGCCTTATTTGAGCCCCATTTTTATTCCCCCCTTTTCCAAAGGGGGGCTAGGGGGGATTTTATAACCAATTGAAATCCCCCTAAATCCCCCTTTTTCAAAGGGGGACTTGATGTAGTCCTGATCTTTGAGGATTCTCGCAATTACCAACGCTGATTTTCGCAACCAAGTACTAGGGGCCGACGGCCCACTTACAATCCTCCCTGAAACCCACCCCCAACCCCCATAAGGGGGGCTTGGAGGGGGTAGCCTTTTGCCCTGGCTATTCAGGCCTGATTTTACTGGAAGGAGCATCGAGATTGCAATGAGAACCTGGGGGCCTGGGGGCAACCGACGAGAAGCGCCCCGGCGGGGGAGGGGCCGGGCGAAAATTGACTAAGATCCCGCCTTGGGGTAATCTGTCTGGAAGCTGGCGAGGGCGCCGGGTTGGATGGGGCCTTACCTCGCTGGGGAGCTTACCGGCATTGGGGGAAAAAATTTTGAGAAGCTATTTTAAAACCTGTGCTTTCTGTCATTCTGAACAAAGCCATCAAGCGCTAATTTGTAGGGCGCGTCTCACGCGCCGCAGTGGGTGCGTAAGACGCACCCTACTTGCTGAAGGGAAGATTTGGGCTTATCACCGGTAATGGAGAAGTATGACGAAAACCTGCGGCAAGGGGTCCGCCGCCTGGCCCCCCGGCGCTCTTTGGCAGTATTGCAAGAGCTGGCGGAGGCCCGGCAGGTTCAAGTGTTCCTGGTGGGGGGGTCGGTGCGGGAGCTGGCCCTGGGGCGCCAGGCTCCGGACCTGGACCTGGCGGTGTCGGCCCGGACCCTGGAGCTGGGCCGGGAGCTGGCCGGGACCCTGAAGGGCACCTTCGTGCTGCTGGACGAAGGCGAGCGCACCGCCCGGGTGGTATGGCCGGGGGAGATCCTGGACCTGGCGGAATTCCGGGCCCCCAGCCTGGAAGGCGACCTTAAGGCCCGGGATTTCACGATCAACGCCATGGCCCTGGAGCTGGAGGCGGTCCTGGGCCGGCGCCCCCTGACGCTCCGGGACCCCGCCGGCGGCCTCCAGGACCTGGCCCAGGGGGTGATCCGGGTTCTGGCCCCGGAAAACCTCAAGTACGACCCCCTGCGTCTGCTGCGGGCCTACCGGTTCGCTGCCACTCACGGCTTCCGCCTCACCCCGGAAACGGTGGCCGCGGTGCGCCGCTACCTGCCGGAGTTTTCCCGGGTGGCGGGGGAGCGGGTGCACCAGGAGCTCTTCCTCCTGCTGGGGGCGCCCCGGGCCGGGGCGGTGCTTAAGGAAATGGACCGATCGGGGCTGCTGACCCAGGTCTTCCCTGAGCTGCAGGACGCCAAAGAGGTGGAGCAAAACGGCTTCCACCACCTGGACGTCTATGACCATTTGCTGGAAACCGTGGTTTGCCTGGAGATGGTTCTGGCGGCTCCGGAGCAGTACTTTGGGG